>DAOUPQ010000086.1 GCA_030626085.1 Flavobacteriia bacterium | reverse complement strand
TCTTTTTTGGAGGCATCGGACCTCTTAAATGAATAATTAATCCATTTAGAAAATTCCTTAATATTTGATCACCACATTCCATATATTTTGGATGATCTTCATTTCTAAATAATGCATTTAATTCACTTTTAGAAACATTAAAATCTGCCAAAGCACAAATTTTTACAATTTCATCATCACGTAGTTTATGTGCTACTCGTAGCTTTTTGAAAATATCATTATTTGTTAAACCCATTTTGTAAAGATAATTTTATTATTTAACAATATTTAATAAAATTAGTAAAAAGCAATTTATTATTTGATCCATTACCTTTGATTTCAATACATTTTTTCATACCTTTAAAGTATCATTTATTCATGTGATTATGAATAGGTTAATTATTATATTATTTCTGATTTTTGCCTTTGGTTTTCAGGAGAAGACCGACTACAAAGCAGCAAGAGAAAAAATGGTAAACAATCAGATCAAGGCACGTGGTATTCAGAACCGTTTAACACTTGCAGCCATGCAAACAGTGCCCAGGCATAAATTTGTTCCTGAAAAGCTTTTATCTAGTGCTTATTTTGATTCTCCATTACCAATTGGCTACGGACAAACAATTTCTCAACCTTATATCGTTGCTTTTATGACTGAAACTATCAAGCCAAAAAAAGATTTTAAAGTATTGGAAATAGGTACAGGATCAGGTTATCAGGCTGCAATATTAGCTAATATAGTCGATTCAGTGTTTACCATTGAAATTGTTGAGGCTTTGTATGATCAAGCAAAAATAAGACTGAATGAGTTGAATTATCATAATATTTTTGTTAAAAATGCTGATGGGTATTATGGTTGGGAAGAGAAAGATCCGTTTGATGCTATTGTGGTTACTGCTGCAGCGGAATTTGTACCTCCACCACTTATTGCACAATTAAAAGATGGAGGTAAAATGATCATTCCGGTAGGAACGCCATTTATCACTCAACAACTACTATTAATAGAGAAAAAAGAGCAAAAAATAAAAACAAAAAATCTAATGTTTGTTCGATTTGTTCCTTTTACCAGGAATAAGGATCAATAAAAAAGTTTAACTCAACGGCTCTACTTTGATCATTGTGCTTTCAAAATTAAACATGTCATGTAATCCTTGAGTTTAAAATCATTATAAATTACGGAAATGTTTGCAAAACAACAAAGCAATTTTTTTCAATTTAGATTGTTACTTGCGGTATCCATTATTTCTATAGCAATTGTTAGTTATGAAATTCAGTTAATGCATTTTTTTAACATTGTGCAATGGCATCATTTTGCTTATATGGTTATCTCTATTGCCTTATTGGGATTTGGAGCAAGTGGTACAGTATTATCTATTTTTAGAAACTGGATGTTACAAAGAATTGACATTTTACTTCCTTTTTTGATGATTTCCAGCGGTTTACTAATGACTTATGCCACAAGAGTTTCTCGATATGATTTTTTTTTATTCGATTCATATACACTCTTCGTTGACCAATCACAATTTATAAGACTTTTAGGAACTTATCTGATCTTTTTCTTTCCTTTTTTTTCGGGAGCTTTGGCCATAGGATTGATCTTTGTTAAAAAAGTATCGAATATTGGGACTTTGTATTTTTCAGATCTTCTGGGTTCAGGAATAGGAGGTGCCTTGATCATTTTTTTATTTTGGCAATTTACACCCCAGGAACTCCCATCTGTTATTGCAATCTTACCCATTTTAGCAGGACTTTTGGTTATTCAAAAAAAAGCTTGTATGTATTTGATTTCGTATAGTCTATTGTGTTTGAGTATTTCAGTTTACCATTTTTATAAACCCTTTGATCTATTTCCTTCACAGTATAAAAGTATAAGTTATGCATTAAATCTTCCCGATGCCATAATTGAACAGCAAATAAGTAGTCCGTATGGTCTTGTTCAAGTAGTTTATTCACCTGTGCAACGTTATGCTCCAGGTTTAAGTTTAACCTATGCTGAAAATATACCACCCTGTTCTGTTATTTTTAACAATGGAGATTGGTATGCCTCAATTTCTCCTTGGTCTAAAAAAGACACTTCTCACATTTTAGACTACACAACCATGGCATTGCCTTATGTTTTTGATGTTCCAAAAAGTGTTCTTTTGTTTAATGCAGGAGGTGGATTAGAAATTTCACATGCTTTATTTAATGGAGCGAAACAAATAACAGCTATTGAAACGAATGCAACTGTTGTTTCTTTGTTAAAAAATGAATATACTTCCTTGACGGACTCCTTGTTTTACCATCCTAAAGTAGAGATCTATACTCAGGCATCAAGAACATTTTTAAATCAAACCAATAAAAAGTATGATATCATCCAACTGCCCTTATTGGGTGCTTTTGGTGGTTCTGTAGGTCTTAACGCATTACAGGAAGAGAATATGCTAACAAGAGAAGCTTTTGCAGAAATGTGGAAAAAGCTAAGTCCAAATGGAATGATCGTTCTTTCTTCCTGGATAGATCTTCCCCCTAAAATATCTTTAAAAATATCTGCTATGATTGCTGAAAGTTTAGAATCCTTTCAAATAGAAAACCCTTTAGATCATATTGCAGCTGTAAGAAGTTGGGGGACTATAACTTATGTTATCAAACATGAACAATTGAAAAGATCAGAAATAAATAAAGTTAAAATATTTTGTGATCGGTATAACTTTGATCCAGTATTGTTACCTGGAATAACAGCCCAAGATAGAGCACAATTCAATACAATGGAAAATAATAATTCTTTTTCTGATTTGGAAGGAATGTTCAGTTCTCAACGGGAAAAGATAATACATGAATACGATTTCAATATTCAACCTGCAACAGATAATAAACCATATTTTTTTCAATTTTTACGCTGGAAAAAGTTTCCTGATCTGGTTAAGACAATTGGTGATAAATCATCTGTTTTTCTCGAACTAGGTTATTTAATTTTGGTTGTTACCTTAATTCAGGTAATTATTTTAGCTGTAGTACTTATAATCCTGCCACTTTTTAGATTGGGATGGAAAGGCGGTAATAAGGCCTGGGTTATACTTTATTTTACAGCACTAGGTTTTGGTTATATGTTTTTGGAAATTGTGTTTATTAAATATTTCGTACTTTATTTAGGTCATCCAATATATTCCGTTGCAACTGTGATCTCCGTGATGTTGATCAGTTCCGGATTAGGAAGTCTATATTCATCACGGTATCAGACACATCGAAGGTCATTATTAAAAATAACCGGTATTATCACGGGTTTTATTCTTGTATATTCATTTTTCATTGGTACTTTTTTAAGCAGTACGGTTGGTTTTTCTGTTATTTTAAAAATTGTACTTACTGTTATGATCATTGCTTTGCCTTCATTTTTTATGGGAATACCATTTCCTATAGGTTTAAAAATTGTAGATCATATTAAAAAAAGTAATGTACCCTGGGCTTGGGGAATAAATGGTTGCGTATCGGTTATTAGTACTTCATTAGCGGCAATTACTGCAGTTGAAATGGGATTTACGGCCATGATGTTATTTGCTGCTCTTGCCTATGGGATCGCTTTTTTATCGAATTTATTGTTATTACAAAGATTTTAGTTAATAAAAATCGTTTTGATATGAATAATTAAGGTTATTTAGCGATCAGCATAGATATGCGGTAATTTAATCCAACATTGATCATTGTACTATTTAATTCGCCATTTATAGCTTTAACATGTCCAAATGAAGCCCTTAATCCTAATTTATCATTAAATAAAAAAGATGCTCCTACACTGGGTTTTACAATTAACCCTTCTCCTGTGTCCATAAAACCACCACCGGCAGCACCGGTTAATATTTGAGCAAACAATTGAATTTTATTTGAAAATTTTGAAGATGTACTAACACCTCCACCAGCAATTCCTTCTGCATAAGCACCTGCATTGCCAAAATTTGCAAAAGCGGTTTGTCCGGAGATATAAAAATTTTTATTTAAATAGAAATTTATTTGTAACAATATTTGTTGCAGGTTTTGAGGATCTGCATTATTTCGCTCTGCATCAAAATACATCTCTTCTCCTACAATAATTTCAAAACCTTTAAATTTTGCAGAAGTTAAAGTTTTTCCATCAGAAGAAATTAACCCGTTTTGATTGATATAATATTTGATACCCAATCCATAAGTTGCTGAAACAAAATTTGCATCGGGATTCATTAAAAACCCAGTATTAAATGAAAGATAAATATTTTTAAATATTTTTTGTTCTAAAGACAGATCCGGGTAAATAATAAATCCACCTTGAGTGTCAACACCACCACCTCCTGCAGCTCCAATACCAAATTTTCCCAATAATTTTGTTCGGTCTTTATTAAATGAAAATTGATATCCTAAACCTAGAACAATATCCATACATCCTGCAGGAATACCGTGATAGGCTCCATCAGCTTTTAAAAAGAGAAATGTATTATTTTTAATGTATGTGTCTAATTCAACACCTACTGTTCTAATAGTTTCACCTTTCATAGATTCTCCGGTATCTTTATTTTTAGTATCACCCATTAAGTAAAGATTGTTAAAATGGAGTAGAAGTGATAGTTTGTTACTTTCTTGATACCAATTATAATTTGAAATATTTTTATCTACAATAAGTTTATTTTCAAGCATATTAAAAGAAGCGTAATCGTAAGAAATTGGAATTTGTACACCCATATTTATCTGATGTCCAACAATATTTCCATTATCAAAAAAGTTGATATAACTGTAACCTGTTTCAATAGAAAATTTTGAAAATTGATATCCTAAATTAAAATGGGGTAAGATATATGCACCACCTCCATCTGGAGCACCAGCGCCACCTCCGCCACCAAAATGCAAACCAGCATCAAAATAAATAGTTGAGAATAGACTCTTTCTTATTCCAGCATTTACGCCTAATGTAAAAAGTCCTCCTCTGGTACCCGTAACCGCACTGTACATACCCAAACCTGCATAAGCCCAGTCATTTAAGTATAAATTGTAATGAATACCTGCTAAACCCATATTTTTTTCATTTAAAGGCATTTTTGTAGAAAGATAGTCTATCTTCAAAAACCCTTTTTGAGTTAGTTTGGGTATATTTAAACCATCATTTTTCTGGGCGAAAAGGAAAAATGTTTGTAAGAAAATAAATAGGTAAAATGGAGTTTTTTTAAACATAATGACATAATTTTAAATTATCATTAATTATACTTTTTCAAAATCTACTGCAACAACTTTATATTCAGGAGTTAAAGTTTCTTTATCTCCTACATTTCCTGTGATCATATTGATAAAAATTTCGGGTTGATGGAAAGTCGTTCTAACTACTCCCGGTTTAACTAAATATGATAATTTTACAGGAATTTTGACAGATCCTCTATCAGAAAAAATATTTACATAATCTCCTTCATTAATACTTTTAGCAGATGCATCCTGGGGATTTATTTCTAAATAATCATTGGCTAAGATTTTTTGATTATCAGTACGTCTGGTCATTGTTCCAGAATTATAGTGTTCTAACTGACGTGCTGTAGTAAGTATAAAGGGATATTTTTTTTGATGTTCAACTAATTCCGGACTTTCTTCAAAATCAAAATGATGAAATTTTCCTTTCCCTTGCTTAAAAGCTCCATTTTTATGAATTATTTGCGTATCGGTACCATCCTCTAAAATGGGCCATTGTAAACCTTCTTTTCCTAGTCTTTCTCGGGTTGCTCCTTTCATAAATGGAATTACATCAGCAATTTCTTTTAATATTTTTGAAGCATCATAAGTTTTTCCGGTTGGTTGATCATAGCCTAACCTGTGCATCATATCAATGATGATCTGTCCGTCAGATTTGGTATTTCCAACAGGTTCAACAACTTTATTTACTCTTTGTACACGCCTTTCTCCATTAGTAAAAGTACCATTTTTTTCAAAATAAGAACTAGCAGGTAAAACCACATCAGCCATTTCAGCCGTAGCCGACATAAATAACTCTTGAACTATTAAAATGTCCAACTGCTCCATTGCTTTTCTGATATGGTTGGTATTAGGGTCTGTCATAAAAGTATCTTCTCCCATGATCCATAAGGCTTTGAATTTCCCCTCAATAGCTGAGTCCATCATTTCAGGAATTTTTAAACCTTCTTTTTCCGGCATTTTATTTACTCCGTATTTTTTGGCATAATATTCTTGAGTATTTTTATCATTTACATCCATATATCCTGCACCCTGATGTGGCTGAACTCCCATATCTGCAGCTCCCTGAACATTATTCTGACCACGAAGCGGATTTAACCCAACGCCGCTTCTTCCAATATTACCGGTCATCATAGCAAGATTTGCTAATAACATAACGGTTTTACTACCCTGAAAATGCTCGGTTACACCTAATCCATGAAATTCCATGGCATTATTTGCTGAAGCATAAGCGATTGCAGCCTTTCTTATCAAGTCTTTTGAAACTCCGGTAAGTTGTTCCAATTCATTCATATCCAAGTTAATTACATGATCTTTCAATTCTTCGAATTGCTTCGTATATTTTTTAATAAATGTGTTATCTACCAGATCTTCTTTGATAATATAGTGAGCCATCATATTTAAGAGAGCAACATTTGTTCCTGGTCTTAATTGCAAATGATATTTAGCTAATCGGGCAAGTTTAGTTTTAACAGGATCAACTACAATGCTTGTAACACCCTTCATGAATGCTTGTTTTACTTTTGCTCCTGTTACCGGATGTGCTTCGGTAGGATTGGCACCAAAAACAAAAATACAATCGGTTAATTCCAGATCATTTATCGAATTTGTAGCAGCACCGGTACCAAAAGCTTGTTGCATTCCAAATGCGGTTGGAGCATGGCAAACTCTCGCACAACCATCAATATTATTGGTTCCAATAGCAACACGAGTCATTTTTTGCATTAAATAATTCTCTTCATTTGTCGCTCTTGAAGAAGAAATACAGCCAATTGCATTTGCACCGTGATCTTTTTTAATCTTTAAAAGTTTATCAGTAATAAAATCATAGGCTTCATCCCAGGTTGCAATTTCAAATTTTCCATTCTTTTTAATCAGAGGATCTGTTAATCTATCCGGATGATTGTAGAACTGAAAAGCAAACCTTCCCTTAATACAAGTATGCCCTTGATTAACTTCAGCAGTATCTGGGGCTTGGATTCCTTTTATTTCTCCATTGATTACAGAAACATCTAGTTGACAGCCTACGCCGCAATAAGTACAAGTGGTTCTTATCGTTTTATCGGCAATTAAGGTTTTGGTTTCATATTTATCGGTTAGGGCTTCAGTCGGACAAGTTTGAACACAAGCTCCACAAGAAACACATGCTGATAGATCGAAATTTGTATCAAATCCTTTGATAATTTGAGAGGCAAAACCTCTTCCGCTCATTCCTAAAACTAATTCTCCCTGAATTTCTTCACAAGCTCTAATGCAACGATAACAATTAATACACTGGGATAGATCGGATTTTATGTATGGATGAGAATTGTCTTTTTCAATCTTAAAATGATTTTCACCTTGTGGATAACGAATATCAGGAATTCCTATTTGTGCTATTGTTTTTTGGAATTCGGTAGGTTTTTTACCTTTTTCAGGGAAAACTTTATCGGTTGGATAATCACTTAAAACTAATTCGACAATATTTTTTCTAAGATTTTTTATTTTATCAGTATTATGGTAGATATAAGCATCTTTAAAAACAGGGGTATGGCAGGAAGCAACAACTTTTATTATTCCATCTTTTTCACGGGCTACTTCTACAGAGCAAACTCGGCAAGAGCCAAAATTTTCTAATCTATCATCTTGGCACATAGTTGGAATTGCATCCTTATTCTCTATTCGTCGAACAAAATCTAATATAGTTTCGCCTTGTTTTATGTTGTGAGCTATGTTGTTT
>DAOUPQ010000055.1 GCA_030626085.1 Flavobacteriia bacterium | reverse complement strand
GAAGGTGGTATCAAAGGTGTAACTTATCCAATAGTTGCCGACACCAATAAAACAATTTCTAAAAATTACGATGTTCTTGATGGTGATTTTTATTATGATGAAAATGATCAATTACAAGCGGATGCACAATTGGTAGCATATCGTGGTTTATTTTTGATTGATAAAAATGGTATTGTTCGTCACCAAGTTGTTAATGATGATCCATTAGGTAGAAATATTGAAGAAGCTATAAGAATGGTTGATGCTTTACAATTTAACGAAAAATATGGACAGGTATGTCCTGCAAACTGGAGTAAAGGAAAAGATGCTTTAAGCGATACACATGAAGGTGTTGCTGATTATTTGGCAAAACATTAAAAATATTTTTACACAAAATTAACTCCTAAAATTTTTAGGAGTTTTTAAATTTACGTATATTTGAGTATATTATTTAACTCCCAAAAATTAACAATTATGACAAAAATAACACTAAAAGGAAACCCTATTAAAACAAGCGGTAAATTACCGAAAATTGGTAAAATGGCACCAAATTTTACATTGGTAAAAAGTGACCTATCCAAAGGAAAACTAAAAGATTATAGAGGAAAAAAAGTATTGCTAAACATTACGCCTAGTATTGATACAGATGTTTGTCAGAATTCAGTAAGAAAATTTAACGAAGCAGCTGCAGGTCTAGAAAATACTGTAATCTTATATGTTTCTAAAGATTTACCTTTTGCTCAGGCACGTTTTTGTGGAGCTGAAGGAATTGAAAATGTAATCACATTATCAGACTTTATAAAAGGAAAATTTGGTAAGAAATACGGTGTTACAATTGATTCAGGACCTATGAAAGGTTTACTTTCAAGAGCTGTAGTTGTAATTAATGAAGAAGGTAGAGTTATTTACACCGAACAAGTTCCTGAAATTGTTGAAGAACCAAATTATGAAGCAGCTTTAGAAGCTTTAAAATAATTTGATCGAATACACGTTTTTTTACTGTGAATTATATTTTTTTATAATATCACATAGAATCACTGAGAAAACACAGAGATTCACAGAGACATTTAAAAGACTTTGTGAATCTCTGTTTCTTTTTGATAACTTTGCGTAATAAAATTAAAACTAATGAAAAAAACCAATGACGGTTATTTTATAACTCGTATCAAAAGTTTAAAATATGCAATTAATGGTGCGTATTTATTACTAAAAACAGAAGCCAGTATTCAGATACAGTTTTCAATTGGATTGATAATGACTGTTGCCGGGTTTTTATTTAATATTTCGACTACCGAGTGGATGATTCAACTATTGGCAATTGGCTTAATATTAATATCCGAATCACTAAATACCGCTATTGAAAAATTATCCGATTTTATCCATCCTGAATATCATAAAAAAATTGGTTTTATTAAAGATATTTCTGCAGGAGCTTCTACCTTTGCTGCAATTATTGCAATTATTATCGGAATGATTATTTACTTACCTAAGATTTTAAAATTCCTGGAAAACTAAAGAAATAAAATAGATTCTGCTTCTCAGCTGAATTAACTTGTCTCACCTGCAAAAGCTGGTTCAACTATCATCTTTAAGTTCGTTTCACAAACTTTTCAAAAATGAGTTTCACTAAAAATATTTATGTATTTTTGTCACTTATGGCTAAAAAGAAAAAAACCAGCTCAAAAACCAGGGGCACTAAAAATAAAAACAATCGTTTCTCCGATTTTTTTAAGAGCAAACAAACACATCTAGTTTTTGGTGTTTTTATATTTACTACGGCCATTTTTTTATTAATTTCATTTTATTCCTTCTTTCATCATTGGAAAGAAGACCAAAGTCAGTTAAATGATTTTCCTGATAAAACTGTTCAAACCAATAATATTTTAGGAAAAATTGGTGCCAGCGTAAGTGATTTTCTCATATATGACGGTTTTGGAATAGCAACCTTTCTTTTTCCAATCTTATTATTCTTTACAGGTTTATATATCATTTTGGATATTCCTGTAAAACAATTAAAAAAATCATGGTTAAACGGAATTTTAGCTATGATTTGGCTTTCTTTAGGTTTTGCTTTTTTTAGTAATGAAAATCCTTTATTCGCCGGAAAGGTAGGTTATGAGATCAATGAATTCTTACAAATTTATATCGGTAAAACCGGAGTTTTTATTATCCTTTTGATAACAATACTATCTTTTTTAATTTCAAAATTTAAGATCACACCCCATAAAATAAAAAATGCCATTCCAAATAAGAAGAAAAAATCGATCAATGCTATTAATGACCTAACTGATGAAGGTTATGTAAGTGAAACTATCCATGAAAATGCCAACAAAGAAATTGAATTTGATCTAAAAACAAATTTAAAAGAAACAAATAACGAACCTGAAATTGAGCTTGTTACCAAAGTAGAAAAAAAACCAAAAGATCCAATAATTGATGTTGAAATTGAGCTTGAAAAACCAATAACCGAAGAACAAACAGTTGAAAATCTATCTAATAAATTAGTAGAAGAATTTGGCGAATTTGACCCTAAATTAGAACTGGCAAATTATAAATTTCCTTCATTAAACTTATTAAAAGATTATACTAACATAAATATCAATATTGATAAGGCAGAGTTGGAAGACAATAAAAATAAAATCGTTGAAACGCTTAATCATTATAAAATAGGCATCGAAAGTATTAAAGCAACTATAGGACCAACGGTAACATTATATGAAATTGTTCCAAAAGCCGGAATTAGAATTTCAAAAATTAAAAATTTAGAAGATGATATAGCTTTATCTCTTGCTGCACTAGGAATTAGGATCATTGCCCCAATTCCGGGAAAAGGGACAATAGGCATAGAGGTACCGAATAAAAAACCGTCCGTAGTTTCAATGAAGTCCGTTCTGTCTTCTCAAAAATTCCAGACCTGTAAAATGGAATTACCCATTGCCTTGGGCAAAACAATTTCTAATGAAACTTATGTAGTTGACCTTGCAAAAATGCCACATTTATTAATGGCAGGAGCAACCGGCCAAGGGAAATCAGTTGGATTAAATGCGGTTTTGGCTTCATTATTATATAAAAAACACCCTGCAGAGGTTAAGTTTGTTTTGGTTGATCCTAAAAAAGTAGAATTAACACTTTACAACAAAATTGAAAGGCATTATTTAGCTAAGTTACCCGATTCAGAAGAAGCAATTATTACGGATACTAAATTAGTGGTCAATACTTTAAATTCTCTTACTATTGAAATGGATAATCGCTATGATTTACTAAAATTAGCCTTTGTAAGAAATATTAAAGAATACAATACCAAATTTAAAGCAAGGAAATTAAATCCGGAAAACGGACATCGGTTTTTACCCTATATTGTCTTGGTAATTGATGAGTTTGCTGATCTAATCATGACAGCTGGTAAAGAAATTGAAACACCAATTGCGAGATTGGCACAACTGGCTAGAGCTATAGGTATTCACTTAATTGTTGCAACACAAAGACCTTCAGTAAATGTAATTACTGGTATCATAAAAGCAAATTTTCCTACCAGGATAGCCTTTAGAGTTACTTCAAAAATTGATTCGAGAACTATTTTAGATTTTCAAGGTGCTGATCAATTAATTGGCAAAGGTGATCTGCTAATTTCAACAGGTAGCGAATTAACACGTTTACAATGTGCTTTTATTGATACGCCTGAAGTTGAAAGATTAACCGATTTTATTGGATCACAAAGAGCCTATCCAGATGCACATATTTTACCCGAATATATTGGTGAAGAAAGCAGCTCAAGCACTGATGTTAATATTTCTGATAGAGATGAACTATTTGGAGAAGCTGCAGAGTTAATTGTTTTGGCACAACAAGGTTCGGCATCTTTATTGCAACGAAAATTAAAACTAGGATACAACCGGGCCGGCAGAATAATAGATCAACTAGAAGCTGCAGGTATTGTTGGCCATTTTGAAGGAAGTAAAGCACGTCAGGTTTTAGTTCATGACAGCTTAGCTTTACGACAATTATTAGATGATGAAAAATTATAAAAAATAGAATAGTCATGACCAATACGGAAATGATTATATGAATATTCCACCTGCCTCGCTGGTGGGTATGACCGATAAAAATCAATAATTACAAACAAATGAAAAACATTTTTAATTTATCAATAGCCCTATTTATTAGTTTAATCAGTTATTCTCAAAATGCGGATGATGCAAAAATTCTTCTTGATGAAGTATCATCTACAATGAATAATTATGATAATATTTATATTGAATTTGATTATACCTTAGAAAACAAAGCTGCTGATGTAGAACAAAAAAATAAAGGTGATGTTACAATACAAGGAAATAAATATTTAGTTAACTTTTTTGATACAACACAGATCTATGATGGATCAAAAACCTATTCCATCATCCCCGAAAATGAAGAAGTGAATATTTCTACTGAAAGTACAGATGATGAAAACACATTAACCCCATCAAAATTCTATTCATTTTACAAAAAAGGTTACACTTATAGCTTAGATAAACAAAAACAGATTAATGGTAAACAAATTCAATTTGTAAAATTAATTCCAATTGATAGCAATTCTGATATTGCTGAAGTGCTGATTGGCGTTGAAACAAAATCAAAACACATCCAACAAATAATTGAAACAGGTAATAATGAAACACAGACTATTTTAATGGTCAAAAAGTTTTTAGTCAACCAGAATTTGAACAATGATATATTTGTTTTTGATAATAAAAAATATGAAAGTTTAGGATACACTATCAATGATTAACAATATAAATATTGCGTTCTTCAATATAATATTTTTTAATGAAGATCTTAAATAAATACATACTTAAAAGTTTTATAACACCTTTTTTGGCAACATTATTAATTATACTCTTTGTATTAATAATGCAGGCCTTATGGCTGCAATTTGATAAAATTGCCGGAAAGGGTATTAGCATGGTCATTATTTTTAAGTTTTTGGGGTACTTATCTTTAATGATGATCCCAACTGCTTTACCTATTGCAATATTACTCTCTACAATAATGACTTTAGGTGGTTTGGCTGAAAATTATGAATTGGCCGCAATAAAATCAGCCGGTATTTCATTGCGTACTTTAATAAAACCGCTATTAGTTTTAATGCTAATATTGAGTTTTTTTAATTATTTGTTTTTGAATTATGCTTTTCCATACGCCTCGTTAAAATCACAAAATCTAATCTATAATATGAAAATGAAAGAACCTGGTTTGGCTTTAGTTGCCGGTACTTTCAATACTGAAATACCGGGTTATAGTATTAAATTTGATGAAAAATACGGAGAAGAAAAAAATTTCCTTAAAAATGTATTGATCTATGAAATCCATGATAATCAAATAAATAACAAGGTTATTACAGCAAAAAAAGGAACAATTTTAAATGAAGAAGGCAGTAGATATTTAACTTTAGTACTTGAAGACGGACATTACCATGAAGATATAATTAGTAAAAGAACAACTATTGATGAAAGAAAAAGAATGCGTTTTAACAAAGCAAAATTCAAAGAATACACCGTAAATATTGATATTTCAAAAATTGGCAATTTTGATCCGGATGAAGTAAAGTACAAAACCGGAAAACATATGTTGAGCTTAAGTCAGCTTAATTTTTATGTTGATTCTTTGCTGCCACCTTATGAAAACTATATTAATAATAAAGCACATAGGAGTTATGAAACACTTAGAGCAAAAAAATTATATAGTAATGATACCATTCCTGAAACTAAATTAAGTAATGATATTTTAGAAAATTTTTCAGAAGATGATAAGGTTATGGTTTTGGATAATGCAATTGAATTAGCCCGAAATAATCTAAATAGTATTCAGAGTTTTCAAAATATTGCTAAAGGAAAACAAAAAATAATAAACGCTTATAATACTGAGTATCACAAGCGTTTAGCATTATCGTTTGCTTGTCTTGTTCTCTTTTTTATTGGAGCTCCTTTAGGTTCAATTATACGAAAAGGAGGTTTTGGTTTACCAATGATTATGGCAATATTTATTTTTGTTGTCTATTTTTTCATTTCAACTTTTGGTGAAAAAATGGCTACTTCTAATACAATTTCACCATTCTTTGGCGGTTGGTTAGCTACAATTATTTTATTGCCGTTTGGACTTTTATTAATGAAAAGAGCCATCAATGATAAAGGAATTTTTAATATTGACAAATTCTTACAACCAATTAATAATTTCTTTAATAAGCTTATAAAGAATAAAAAAACTTAAAGTGTTAATAAGCAATTTAAATTATCCTAAAAATGGAAATTAAAAGCAAAAATACAATTCAATTAAATACTATTGAAGATGCCATTGAAGATATAAAAAAAGGAAAATTGATTATCGTTGTTGATGATGAAGATCGAGAAAATGAAGGGGATTTTGTTGCTGCTGCAGAAAGGGTTACACCCGAAATGATCAATTTTATGGCTACTCATGGTAGAGGTTTAATATGTGCTCCACTCACAGAAAAAAGATGTGACGAACTAAACTTAAATTTGATGGTGGGTAAAAATACCGTTCTCCATAATACTCAATTTACAGTTTCAGTTGACCTGATAGGAAGTGGTTGTACAACAGGTATTTCTGCACAAGATAGAGCCAAAACTGTAAAAGCGCTTACTTTTTCGGATACAAAACCAGAAGATTTGGGAAGACCCGGGCATGTTTTTCCTTTAAGAGCCAAAACAGGAGGTGTTCTGCGTAGAACAGGTCATACCGAGGCTGTTATTGATCTGGCACGTTTAGCAGGATTAAAACCGGCAGGTTTACTGGTTGAAATTTTAAATGAAGATGGAACTATGGCTCGCCTACCCCAATTGATCAGAGTTGCTAAAAAATTTGACCTGAAGATCGTTTCTATTGAAGATCTTGTTGCCTACCGTATGAATCACGACTCTTTGATTGAAAAAATTGAAGACTTTTCTTTAGAAACTAGATTTGGTAAATTTTGTTTAAGAGCCTATAAGCAAACCACTAACAATCAAATTCACATCGCATTGACTAAAGGTAGTTGGAAATCAGATGAGGAAGTTTTGGTAAGAGTAAATTCTACTTTGATCAATAATGATATCATTGGCACACTTACCAATAATGCTGATAGTAAATTGGATAAAATGTTTAAACTAATCAACAAAGAAGGCAGAGGAGCAATTGTTTTTATCAATCAGGAATTTCAATCCTATGATTTGATCAACCGATTAAAACAACTTAAAATTAACCAGCATAATGATCTTTCCTATCCGGAAGTTGAAATGGATGAAAAAGATTTTGGAATTGGCGCTCAAATATTACACGATTTGAAGATCAGTAAAATACGTTTAATCTCCAGTGGAAAGCATTTTAAAAAACGTGTAGGTATGATTGGCTACGGATTAGAAATTGTTGATTGTGTAGCTTATTAACAAAAAAATATTACATTTTTTTATTAAATTTCGCTTTAATGAATAAATTACGAAAAATATTATATCCTCTTTCCGTACTTTACGGTGAAATTACTGACATAAGAAATAAGGCTTATGATAAAAATATATTGCCCTCTTCAACTTTTGACCTTCCGGTTATTGCGGTTGGTAATCTAAGTACCGGTGGTACCGGTAAAACACCCCAGGTAGAATATTTGATTCGCCTTTTAAAAAATGATTATAAAGTTGCTGTTTTAAGTAGGGGTTACAAACGCAAAAGTAAAGGCTTTCAAATTGCAGACAAAACATCAACTGCCATACAAATTGGTGACGAACCCTTACAATATTATCGGAAATTTAATAATATTATCATTGCAGTTGATACCAACAGGGTTAATGGTATCAATCAATTACAAAATCTGGAAAACCCGCCGGATCTTATCTTATTAGACGATGCCTTTCAACATAGAAAGGTAAAAGCAGGATTAAATATACTACTCACAACATACGAAAAGCTTTATGTTGATGATTCTGTATTACCAACTGGTGATCTGCGTGAAAAAATTTCAGGAGCTAGTAGAGCAGAAATTATTGTAGTAACAAAATGCAAAAATCAGTTATCAGAACAAGAACAATTTAAAACTTCTCAAAAATTAGAACCTGAATTAAATCAAACTGTCTTCTTTTCAAAGATTGTTTATGAAGATAAGATCAAATCAAAAAATGATGAGATCAATTTTGATGAATTACACAGTTTTGAAATTTTACTGGTAACAGGAATAGCAAAAACACAACCCCTTACCGATTATTTAAATGCTCATAAAATATCGTTTAAGCATCTTAAATATTCTGATCATCATAATTTCACAAATAATGAAATTGATAAAATTGAAAATGAATTTTCAAAAATACCAAGTAAAAAAAAGATAATACTCACAACTGAAAAAGATTTTGTTAGAACATTTGAAGAGATCAATAATAATGTGTACTATATACCAATTCTAACAAAATTCATTTCAAATGAAAAAGATTTTAATAAACTTATAATTAATTATGTACAACGAAATTCAAGAAACAGTTAAATTTTTAAAAGATAAAGGTATATCCACACCCGATTACGGCATAGTTTTAGGTACCGGTCTGGGGAGTTTGGTTTCAATCATAGATATCGAAATAGAAATACCTTATAGTGAAATTCCAAATTTTCCGGTTTCAACCGTTCAGGGCCATTCAGGTAAACTTATTTATGGTGCCTTAAGCGGAAAAAAAGTTTTAGCACTTCAGGGTCGATTTCATTTTTATGAAGGCTGGTCAATGCAGCAAGCAACTTTTCCTATCAGGGTAATGAAATATCTTGGAATTGAAAATTTAATAGTTTCCAATGCTTCCGGTGGTGTTAATTCAAATTTTGATGTAGGTGATATAATGCTGATCAATGATCATATCAATATGATGCCAGAACATCCATTAAGAGGTGAAAATGACGATAGATTTGGCGATCGGTTTGTTGATATGCATGAACCCTATGATTTAAAAATGTTGGCTAAAATGGAGTCAATCGCTAAGAAAAATAAAATAAAGATCCATAAAGGAGTCTATTTAGCTTTGCAAGGTCCAACTTTTGAAACACCGGCTGAATACAGAATGGTTAGAATTATTGGTGCTGATACAGTAGGCATGAGTACAGTACCGGAAGTTATTGTAGCAAAACATATGAAAATGAAATGTCTTGGAATTTCTATAATTACTGATCTAGGAATTGAAGGACATATCGAAGAGGTCTCACATAAAGCGGTGCAAAATGCCGCAAAATTGGCCGAAAAAGGAGTTTGTAAATTGGTGGAAGAATTTGTTTTATATAATTAAAGTTATCTTAAAATCAAAAGACATCCACAGTTGTGGATGTCTTTCTAAACTTACTAACTCAAAATTAATTATAATGAAAACAAAATTAGTGGGGAATTCTGCTTTTCACTATTTATATAGCAAATATCATGCCAATTAATTCAATTTGCGTTAATTTTTTGTTAAAATATTTATTACTTTAAATGTTTATGAGCCCGATATGAAGATCGCACCAAAGCACCGCTTTCTACATGCCTAAAACCTAATTTCAACCCAATTTCCTCATACTTTTTAAATTGTTCAGGTGTAACGTATTCTCTAACAGGTAAATGTTTTTTTGATGGTTGTAAATATTGTCCGATTGTAACTATATCTACTTTTGCTTTTCTTAAATCATGAAGTGTTTCAATTACTTCATCTTCAAGTTCCCCCAAACCAAGCATAATACCAGACTTTGTCCGTTTTTGACCACTTTCTTTGATATATTGCAACACTTCTAAACTTCTGTCATATTTTGCTTGTATCCTCACTTCTCTGGTCAACCTTCGTACAGTTTCTAAATTATGTGAAATGATCTCAGGAGCAACTTCAACAAGCCTGTCAATATTTCGGTGAATTCCTCTAAAATCCGGTATAAGCGTTTCTAGTGTAGTATTAGGATTTGTTCTGCGAATTGCTTTAACCGTTTCTACCCAAATAATTGATCCGCCATCTTTTAGATCGTCTCTATCTACTGAAGTAATTACCGCATGTTTGATTTTCATCAATTGAATTGATCGAGCAACTTTTTCAGGTTCATCCCACGCAACACTTTCAGGTTTCCCTGTTTTAACACCACAAAACCCACATGAACGGGTACATATATCGCCTAAAATCATAAAAGTTGCCGTACCTTCTCCCCAACATTCACCCATATTTGGACAACTTCCACTCGTACAAATAGTATTAAGATTATACTTATCTACAATACTTCTTAACTGCGTATATTTTTTTCCTACGGGAAGTTTTACCCGAAGCCATTCAGGTTTTTTAAATGGTAAAATTACTGATTCTTCTGACATTATTATTCTAAAATTTGAATGGACAAAAATACTAATAAAAAAGATTTTAATTAAAAACAAAAAGTTAAAATCTATTTAGTTCTGATACTTCAAAATAATTAAACTAAAAATTTTATAAATTCATCAAATACTAAATCCTATTAAAAAAACAATTCCAAAATAACTTAATATTTTTAAACTTGTTGATGG
>DAOUPQ010000039.1 GCA_030626085.1 Flavobacteriia bacterium | reverse complement strand
CTTTTTTTAACAACTTGTAAAAAATCATATCTATAAGAGGAAAGTATAATTATTATTGCGAATAGTTCCAGTGGATTTGCCAAACCACTTGTGTTTCTGATGTCGTTTATAGAATCGGTTGAAAAATCAGTATTTATAAAAATACTAGTAATATGATAAATGGCAAATATTAGTGAAATGTATATTAAAGCCTTTATAAAAAAGTTTTCATCATTTATTTTCTTGACTAAAAGATAACCTAGGATGATACCAATTATAGGTTTTGAGAAGTACAAGAGATCTTTAATTTTATTAAATAATTGATTTTGATAAAAAAAGGAACTCAGAATTCCAATGAATAATACAACTATTAGAATAGAAATTAAGTTAAATGAAAACCTAGACATGCTAGAGTTATTGTTAAACAACAATAGTAGTAAAAAACCAAAAGACAATAAAAAATGAACTTCAAATATTGGTGTTGCTGTTAAAATGAACAGGAATAGTATGAATACCAGTTTATAAATATTAATTCTCAAGATTATAGGTGTTTTGGATAAAAATTGAAGTTAACACCTGTGCGGGTAAATCCCAAGAATATTTTAGTTTTATTTCATTTTGGATAGTAATTAAATCTATAGAATTATAATTTTTGTAAAAAATGTTGAATTTTCTTTTAAATTCGTCTTTATTATGTGGATTGAAAAAATGAGGTTTGAAAAAGATAAAAGATTCCATAGCAGTAACATTAGAGCATAAAACTGGTATTTTAAATGCTCCTGCTTCTATAGGGGGAATTCCAAACCCTTCTGCTTTAGATGGATAAACAAACATTTTTGCCGCTTTATAAAAGTCAGTCAGAGTCTTTTTGCTAAGATTTTCAATAAAATGGATTTTACTCTTCTGATCAGGTTTTAAACCATTTATTAAATTATTAAATTTTCTATTTTCTATTGAATTAATACCAATAAAAACTAAATGTGTTGATGTATTAAAAATTCTATTATCCAAATATGTCATAAGTAGTAATTCTTGATTTTTTCTTGGTTCTATTCTACTTATATTAAGTATGAAATTATCAAATCCGAATTTTTTTGCAATTCTTTTTTTACTTTTTTCTTTGTCATATTCCTCAAAAAAAGAATTGCTTACCCCATTTGGTGTTATGTATATATTTTTATTTTTTATTTTGCAATTTTCTTGAATTGCTTTTTTTGAGTATTCAGAAACAGTTAAAAGGAAATTCGCCTTTATTGCACTCCTACAAAATAAAAAATTTCTTTTGTATCGATACAATTTAGAAAAGTATTTGGGATAATCGTTAAATAAAATATCATGAATTGTAACAATATATTTGCAGTTTTTATTTTTAATTATTGGGATAACATATTGAAAATGTGCAAAATCAAACTTGTATTTATTGATGATAGCTGGTATTTCGAAGATCATTCTGTAACTTCTTGACTGATTTTTGAAGTACACAAAGCGAATATTCTGAAATACTTTAAACTCTTTTTCAATTTTCACGTCTTTAAAACAACCAATATAAAAGGATATATTTGGATTAAGTAAAGCAGCTTTTTTATATATTTCTTTTATATATGTTGTCGTTCCCTGAGGCTCTTTATTCAAAAGATATCCATCAATAAAAACATTTATGGTATTATTTTTTGTACTCATGATTAGTAAGGGAGCAATATAATGTTTTACTCCAATCCTTATTAATACTTATTAAAGTCTGAATATAATTTTATACGGTTTAATATAACTTTTGAAAACATAATTAATAAATCAATATTAGACTGTAATTTACTAACAGTTTTATGTTTAATTTTAATATATTTTGTTTCTTTTAATGCTAAGAGTAAATTATTACTGCTAATACCATCAGCTCCCATTCTTACAGTTAATTTATTGATGTATCCTGCTTTTAAAGTATTCTTGGCTCTTAATAATAAATCATAATCGCCAACTATTTTTAATCTTTCATCATATAATCCTAGCCGTTTGTATAAATTCATATTATGTAAGGATCCAACATGACCAATATCCATATTTCTTTTGAATAGATCCCAATCCCAGCCCTCATCTATGACTCTAATTATTTTATCATTTTTAATAACATGAACAATAGAAGAGATATATTCTAAATTATTATTATTTTCTATAAATTTAGAATATGTTTTGATATAATCTTTCATCAGAATATCATCTGTTCCAATAAAACAAACCCACTGTCTATTTGCTAATTTTATACCCTTATTCCACGCCTCATAAATTCCATTATCAGGTTCTGATATCCATTTGAATGAAATCTTTTTATTCTTAAAATTAGTTTCATATGTTTTAATAATATCAACAGTGTTATCATTTGAATTTCCATCGATAATGATAAATTCGAAATCTAGTTGCGATTGATTAAGAATTGATTCAATGGTTTTAACAATTGTACTCCCATTATTATAAGATGCTGTAATAATTGAAATCATATATTGTTAATTTATGAATTTTGCTTTAGCGTTAGTGATTTTAATATTTTGTATGACTGCAAAGGCATAAAAATTAACAAAGGAATGATTGAACATATAGTTGCTATAATAACTCCTGTACTATTTCCAAGTATCTTTACAAAGATTATAGAAAGTGGAATATTTGCAATTGCACCAAAGATATACAATTTCATTTGCAATTTTATTTTTCCAGTTGCATTGATGAAATACATGAATATGTTTGAAAAACTGAAGATCATTGTAAAAATGAAAAATAGGGTAGCCAGATATTTAGGAGGTTTTATAACTGAGCCTACCCAAAAGTCTACTATAAAATCTATATTAAATAATAATATCAATCCAGCTGTAAACAACACCAAAAATAGTTTAAGCATTGCTTTAATAGTTGATTTTATCCATTGGATGTCGTTTTTCGAAATGGCATGGATATATAAACTCCAAGAAGGAGTTAGAATAAGTCCGAATATTACAATGAAAATTTGAAATAATTTTTGAATAACTGAGTAATCTGTAACCATTTCAGGTTCTAAAAGGTGGCTAATGATAACATTATCAGTTGAAAATATTATTAGTATACTAAATTGAATTATAAAAAAACCACCACCAATGTTTAATAATTCTTTTATCATTGGTCGTGAGAAAAATTTTAGTGATAATTTTAGATTCGGATTTGTTCTAAAAAAATGAATGGTTGCAACAATTGAAATAATAAGATTTAAAAAACCAAACCAAAACATCATAACAGTCATGGTTTGTGATATGTTGTAATTTTTATAGAATAACACAATTAAGACAAAAGACAATAAAAATAAAGTGTTTACAAGTTCAGGTATAAAGGATTTATGAACAGATAAGTATAAATTTTTATACACTGAAAAAATAAAATTAATTAATGTGAAAGAAAGTGAAACAAAGAGGAAATTTTGTAGTGAATCTACCTTATTGTAATTAAATAAATCTTTAAAATTTACAATTCCAATAAGAATGATGCCAACTAAAAAAATAATTATAGCTACAAGAATAATTGTTATGTATGTTGTTGATATTAAGCTGTTAGATCTGTTATAATCTTTTATGGTTAGTGAATCGGTCAATTTGTTTCTAAGCCCCAATCCAAGTCCGAGATCAAAAGTGAATATCCAATTAACTATTGAAAAAACGGTAACCCAGATTCCATAATCAGTTTTTCCAAAAATAGATATTAATAAAGGAACTAGTATGAAATTTAATCCTAATCCAATTGCTTTTAAAGCTGATAAATTCAAAATATTTTTTAATTGAATTGAATTTCGATTCATTCTTTGTTCAATAAAATTGTTTTAAAATAAGTTATCGATAACTACTCAAATATCTATTCAATTGTTTCAGCAATATCCACCCCAACATCAAACCAAAGAACAAAACAGCAAACTGAAAATATTTTTTATGGGTTATGCTTTTATCCGGCACACCAACCATATCAAAATCAGAAATAATATTAACTATATTATTTTTTCTAACCAAATCTTCATTTGTCCACGAAATATTATTTAATAATTCGTTAGATGTTTCAAATAATTTAATATCATTTTCATCTTTTTGAGAATCACTTTTTGAGATCTCAATTGTTGAAGAACTCGTAAGTTTTTCAGCTTCTTTTAAAGAGACGTCTTTATAGGTTTTTCGCAAACTGTCAATTTGCACTAAATTTTTATTTAAAACATTTAGCTTTTGATTGAGTTCATTTAGTTTAATATCTCTTTTATTTTTGTAATAATCATTTTCAACCAAATTTATTATTCCCGGAGTTAGTTTGGTAAATATGGTATTTAACTCAGAACTGACTTTAATTTGATGATAGCGCAAATTATACTCATCTACTCTCTTTTTAAAATCTTCAAATTTGAAATTTCTTGTATAAATTGTGTCTGTTTTTTTGAGATATTCATCATAAGCATTATAAAGGTTTCGTTCCGGTTGGTAGGCATATACTTCAAGCCTAGATATTTTTGCAGCATCTGTTGTCTGGATATTTAAAAGATTAGCCAATGAAGCAGAATCTTTTTTCTTTACCAGACCATTTAAATAATCAATCTGTTTATACAATTGCATTCCGCTGCCATAATTAGTTTCAATTAACATGTTTGAAGTATAAGATTTTGTTCCAATTTTATGCAAAACAAAACCTATTATAAATCCAATCAAAATAGCCAAACCTAATTTTATTGCATGGTTTTTAAAAAAGATTAAAAGCAATATAAAATAGTGAAAAATATTTTGTAAAATATCTCCCAGAAAATTAAAAAAGTTTTTAATTCCTTTACCAATTACTTTAAATAGATTACCTAAATCTACTTCTTCTTCTTGAGGAGGTAATTTTTTATCAGTCATTATGAATTAAAATTAGTTTAACAAATATAAACAATCAAAAGCTTTATAATATTTGCTCTAAAATTTTTTGTGTAATTAAATAGGTTGGTTTAACCCCGGTTGTTCCTAAACCTCCTGATGCCAATGTGCTTCCGGTTTCTAACGGATTATCAGATGCGTAATAAGCATATCTTACCTTTACTTTTTTACTGATATTCCCTCTTATTTTTGATGCTGATTGTATTGCCTTTTGATAATGAGCTCCTTCCATTTCTAATCCAATAACTTTCCATGTTGATTCATGGAAAAAATCTAATAGATCTTTATTTTGGAGTGAAGTTCCTAAAACAGTAACCATCGTTCCTTTGTATGCATTTAAACCTAAATCTCTTAGATCATCCTTTTTTAGATTATTTTTAAATGGATAATTATCTGCAGTCCCCTCAAAAACATGTGCAGTTGGAATCATAATATCTCCTTTACCGCCTTTTAGAATTCCAGCTTTTCCCATAATTGATATTGATTCAATATCAAAATAAACTCTTTCTTCATCATCAGTAATAAATGGTTTTAAAAGTTCATCCATGGTTTCATAAGCCTGTTCACCAAAAGCATAATCCATAACAATTAATACTGGTCTTTCTGAATCTTCATTCGTAATACTATACATTGATTTAGAAAAATCAATTTTTTGAGTATCAATTATTTGGACATTAATATTTGTGCCCGAAGAATCTTTCAAATATGTTAAACCAATTTTTGAAGCTTTTTGTTTAACTTTTTTGCGCAATGCTTCGTTGTTATCTTTACTTAATAATTCAAATAAAGCAATATCCTTATGGTTTTTATTCTCAACCGGTAAGGCTATCGGTGCGTATAGTGAATTCATCACACTATGCATATTGGCACTTATAATATGAATTGGTCTTTTTGATAATCCTTTTTCAATAAGTGTTTTTTTAATGTTTGTTGCCCAAATATCACCGTAAATATGGTGCCCAATTCTTTCTCTTAAAACCGGACTAAATGTAATGGTATGTTTTTGATCTTTTAAAATTTCATTTAAAGCCAGTTTCCCCATCCAATAAATAATTTCAAAAAAACGATTTGGATTTTGATTGGTTGAGAAATTTTTATACGCTTCCTGAATTTCCTGAAATGTTCTCCCTAAAATACTAGATATATATGAGAATAAAACTTCTTTGTCATTATAAGTAAGTTTTTTATTTTGAAGAACTATATTTTCTAAAAAAGTCCATTCTCTGGTCAATTCTTCATCTTCAGTAACCAAAACTTTTTTAGCGATCTTTTCAGATTCAATATATAAAAATGTTAAATGCGTTAATACATCATAAATATCAGACCTCCCTCTTGTTATTTCAATATTCATTTGATTTTTATCAATTCTATAACAATTTCGCCTTCTCTTTGCAGGAATAATAGTTTTAAAATGCGAATTAGAAAACCCTTCTTCGGCCGTTAAACTGATAAATCTACATTCTGCAATTCCTTCCGGCAACCTGTCAATTACGTATAAAAGTCCTTCTATTTCTGCTTTTTCATCTGCAATTGAGCCATAAATTTCAGGACGTAGAGTCAATAAAGCTTCTCTTAAAGTTTTTCCGGAAACCCCCATTGGTTTATAAAATCCACGATTAAATAAATGTCGCATGGTAATGTAAAGGCGCTCAATAGCATTAGAGGATTCTTGAGCTTTAGTTCGTATTATTTTATTCATAATAATCTATTGTAATATTTTTTTATACTGTTGTTCGTTATTTAAAACCTTTATGGCTTCTAAAATAAATTTACTATTATAAATATGATTGATATACTCTCCTTTCTTAAAATAGTATCTGTTTAATATTTCATCACTTAAGTGTTCACTAATATCAACTTTATTCAAATTTAATTCCTGAATTTTATCTTGTTCTAATTGTTGAACTAAATCTTTGTATTCTAATTCTATGTTCGATTTATAATTCTCTTTATCAGCCGACTTATATCCTGCCTCAAATAATTTTTCAGTTTTAGTTTTAAACGATGAAGGATTATTTTTAAGATAGTTTACAAAATTTTGATATTCTGATTCATCAAACTTAAAATCTTCGGGGTTTTCAATATTTGGATGTTTATAATAATAATTTGTAGCAAAATTAAATATTACATTTGAATTATATAATGCTTTTGTTGCATTAGTTGTTTGAGGTTTTTCTAATTTAACATCGGGTTCTATACCTCCTCCATCATATACTGTTCTTCCATTTTTTGTTTTGAAAGCATTGCGTTGGGTATTGGAATATTTAGGAATATCATTTTCAATTCTGTGTGAATAATCTAATTCCTGAATATTTCTACCACTTGGTGTATAATATTTTGAAATGGTTAATTTAAGTTTGGTACCATAGGGTAAATTTCTATATCGTTGAACCAATCCTTTACCAAAAGATCTTTCTCCTAAAATTACAGCTCTATCCAGATCTTGTAATGAGCCTGCAACTATTTCAGAAGCGGAAGCTGATTGATTATCAATTAAAACTACGATTGGTATATTTAAATCTATGGGTTCATTTTTAGTTTTATAGGTTTCACTCCACTTTTTTAATTTTGCTTTGGTGGTTACAACCACTTCATTTTTTGGAATAAAAAAATTAGTGATCTCTATTGCTTCATTTAATAACCCCCCTAGATTACCTCTTAGATCAAAAATCAATTTTCCCATTCCTTGTGATTTAAGATCTAAAAAAGCATTTTTGACTGATGCTGATGCTTTGCCGTTAAATTTTATAAAAGAAATATAACCAATCTTATCATCAATCATTTGATAATGGGGTACAGGGTTAATTTCAATTTTTTCTCGTGGAACTTTAAAATTTATTGTTTTGTTTTGCCTTAATACTTGTAAATCGACACTACTTTCTTCAGTTCCTTTTAATAGAGCAGAAATTTCTTTATTATTATTTTCTTTTACGATAATATCATTAATTTTAACAATCTCGTCTCCAACTATAATTCCCGCTTTTTCGGCAGGCATATCTTTATAAAGTTCAACTATAATTAATTTATTATCCAATAACCTGGTCGCTGCTCCAATACCACTATATTCTCCATTTGAAATTATTTTTACATCCTCAACGCCTTGCTCATCATAGTATTTAGTATAAGGATCTAAATCTTTTAACATATTGTCAATGGCATTTTCGGTAAGACTTGCCGGATTTGTTTCATCAATGTAATACAAATTGAGCTCTTTAAACAAAGATGTATAGATCTCAATTTGTTTGGCAACTTCAAAATAATCCGTTTTAAACGCAAATAGAACCAAGATCACACTCAGTAATAAAGTTATAATCCCCGTTTTTTTAAGCTTCTTCATTTGGCACTATTTTATTATTAAATTTTTTAAGAAATAGTTGCAAAACCTGTTGCATTTTTTTCTCAAGAAGGGCATAATTCTCTTCCTTTTTACCCACATATATAAACATAAATATGTGTTTTTTAGTATGTTCCGAATCGTAAATTAAATATTTATTCTTTCTGTAAACTTCTCTTAGTAATCTTTTAATTCTATTTCTATCAACAGCTTTTTTAAAATTTCGCTTAGGAACCGATACTCCGGCTTGAATTTTATAAGGCGAATCATGTTCAATTTGTAAATAAATTAGTTTAATAGGATATGCGCTTATTGCCTTACCTGCCATAAATAATTCATCTATAAATTTCTTTTTTTTTAACTTTTCTTCCCTTTTAAAAGTGTTTCGCATTATTGCAAAAATATCAAATTAATATTATCTGCTAAAAACCTTTGTTTACATCAAGGCAATAATTGTAAATTTGTTTACTAATTTCTTATAAAAATATTATGGCTCAAGATCTGTATCAGGCACCCGATTATTTTCATTTAGATGATTTACTTACTGATGAACATAAACTAATTCGCGATGCTGCTCGTGAATGGATAAAGCGCGAAGTTACGCCAATTATTGAAGATGTTGCTCAAAAAGCTGAATTTCCAAAACAAATTATTGATGGTTTAGCTAAAATTGGAGCTTTTGGCTCTTTTATTCCGGAAGAATATGGAGGCTCAGGATTAGATCATATTTCATATGGAATTATTATGCAGGAAATTGAAAGAGGCGACTCTGGTGTGCGATCTACAGCATCAGTACAATCTTCACTAGTCATGTATCCTATATGGAAATTTGGATCGGAAGAACAAAAACAAAAATATTTACCAAAATTGGCAACTGGCGAATTGATGGGTTGTTTCGGTTTAACCGAACCAAATCACGGTTCTAATCCGAGTGGAATGGAAACTAAATATAAAGATATGGGCGACCATTATTTATTGAATGGTGCTAAATTATGGATTTCAAATTCTCCTTTTGCCGATATTGCTGTGGTTTGGGCAAAAAACGAAAAAGGTAGAATTCATGGTTTGATAGTTGAACGTGGCATGAAGGGTTTTTCAACGCCCGAAACACATCATAAATGGTCATTGCGTACTTCGGCAACAGGTGAGTTGATCTTTGATAATGTTAAAATTTCCAAAGAAAATCTATTACCCGGTAAAAGCGGTTTAGGAGCTCCATTGATGTGTTTAGATTCTGCTCGTTACGGAATTGCCTGGGGTGCTATTGGTGCTGCAATGGACTGTTATGACACGGCTTTGCGATATGCCAAAGAAAGAATACAATTTGGTAAACCTATTGCCGCTTTCCAACTACAACAAAAAAAATTAACCGAAATGATCACTGAAATTACCAAAGCACAATTTTTAACCTGGCGTTTGGGTGTTTTACGCGATGAGGGTAGAGCAACTTCGGCTCAAATATCTATGGCAAAGCGCAATAATGTAGAAATGGCTTTAAATATTGCCCGAGAATCACGACAAATTTTAGGCGCTATGGGAATTACCGGCGATTATTCAATCATGCGTCATATGATGAATCTTGAATCAGTGATTACCTATGAAGGAACGCATGATATTCATTTACTGATTACCGGTATGGATATTACCGGAATACCGGCATTTGTGTAATTTTTTTAATATACTATTTGTCCCTGCAGCGAAACCAATGACTTTTGCAGTGAAACCTTAGGGAATTATGCATAATTATTTTAAAAATCTCTATATGGAGCGTCTAAAAACTGATTTGCTTCTGATTCAGAAAATTTCGCATTCTTATTATCCCAATGTAAAGTTTTATTAGGAAACCGCCCTGCAATAACACCTAAAAGTATGGTTTCAGTAAGTCTTGAGGCATAAGAGAACGGTGCGCTACATTTATCTTTCCCCAAACAGGCATCTACAAATTGATGGTAATGCTTATTTCCTTCTTCATCATAACTTTTAGTTGGCGAACCTATTTTATCAGAATCTTTTACAAGAGACATGTCAAGTTTTACATATTTTCCATTGATGATATGTTTTGGAAGTTGCATAAAATGAGGTAATAATAATCTGCCTTTTTCACCAATAAACATAGCCCCTTGTTCCGGAAGTTTTTCATTGTTAGGTAGTATTAGATCTTTGTGCTTATCTGGAGCTCCGGATCCATCATACCATACCCATTCTAGGGTATCGGTTGTGTATTTGGTTCCCGGAAACTTATAGGTTACCATATTTTTCTCCGGAAATCCAAATCCGGTTGGTTTTCTGCAACTATTTTTTATGGTCATTGGCACATCTAATTCAAGAGCATTATATGGTGTGTCAAAAATATGCACCCCCATATCACCCAATGTTCCACAACCATAATCTAAGAGCTTTCTCCAATTACCCGGATGGTAATATTTATTTTTATAAGGTCTTTTTGCAGCAGTTCCAAGCCAAAGATTCCAATCTAAATTTTTTGGTATAGGATCATTTCCTTGAGGTTCAGGACCATCATAACCCCAATTTTTTGGAGACCACGCTCTAACACTTTTTACTTTTCCAATAATTCCAGCCTGAATCAATGAAGTAGCCAATTTATAATCATAAAAAGAATGTACTTGAATTCCCATTTGGGTTACCAGCTTTTTTTCTTTTGCCAACTTGCTCATTGCTCTTGCCTCAGCAACGTGGTGTGTTAATGGTTTTTGACAATATATCGGTTTATCAAATTCCATAGCCATCATAGATGCCGGAGCATGTGTATGATCAGGAGTTGAAACAATAACTGCATCAATATCATTCTTCATTTCTTTAAAAAGGATTCTATAATCTGTATAAACCTTTGCATTTGGATGTAATTCTTTTGCAGTTTTTAAAGCATCTGAATCTACATCACAAAGAGCTACAACATCCACCAATTTATGTGATGAAATAGAAGCAAGATCTGATCCCCCCATTGCACTAACGCCAATATGAGCAGTTCTCAGTCGTTGATTTTTTGATAAAGCCCAAACCGATGATGGTAAAAGTGCTGCTACGGCCAATGCCCCTGTACTTTTAAGAAAGTCTCTTTTTTTCATACGTTTAAATTTTATAATTTTCTTATTTTAATATTTTTAAACCAAATAGGGCTAGAATGATCTTGAAAACCTATATAGCCTGTTTTATATTTACCGTAATCCTTACTGTTTTTCCATTTATCCGAATTCTTTTTTTCGTACCATGCTTTGTCCCATGGTACAAACGACAATACTTTCTTTCCATTTAGCCAATACTCCACTTTTTCAGGTGTGAAAATTATTCTGGATGAATTCCACTTACCAACAGGGTTAAGTATTTTCTTTTTAGGATTAGCCGGATGCATGGCATAGTCTGAAGCTGTTTGTTGTAATGGTTTTAATTCAGAAGGATTTTCTGTATAACCAAGACTCAGGTTGTACTCTGTCAGGTCATGGATTCTTGCATAATTTATATCATCGATCAACTGATATTCCGGTGATACTTCCGGAATCGAATTATATCCTTCTTTAATGTGGTAAAAAATACCACTATTGCCTCCTTCGGGTAGTTTCCATTCTACATAAAGTTCAAAATTATCAAATTCTTCAAGTCCATAAATAATGTCTTTCCCTCCTTTATAATTTTGTTCTAAACCCAATTCTGTATCAAAAGTCAAAACACCATCTTTTGCAAGCCATCCGGGGGGTAACACGTCGCCATTGTAGGCTCTCCATCCATTTGTGGTTTTTCCATCAAATAAGTAGATCCAATTTTCATTTTGAGTTTCTGATCCCGTTTTACAGGAGAATAATAATATTGCGAGTGATAAAATAGCAATAAGTTGTTTCATCTTTTTATTTTTAATTATGGGTAAATTTAAGTTGAATTATCAGATGTTCAAAAAAATAACTATAGAATTTACTGGAATAATAGAAAGGACATAAACCATTATTGTAATTGTTATACTGTTTATTGAAGTAATAAAATAGAAAAAAAACAATTATTCATAAATTTTTGACAGTTTCTTATATTTTAGACAGAAGCGTCTTAAAGTTATTTGGTGTTTATCTTTTTACTTTTTAAAAAAAGTTATTACCTTTTTAAAATTTTCTTTTTTGAAATATAGTTATTACTTTTTACAGATAATATATAATTTCCAGAAGAAATACCTGATAAATCTATAGGTATGGTATGTCT
>DAOUPQ010000126.1 GCA_030626085.1 Flavobacteriia bacterium | reverse complement strand
TTATAAAGATTTTGAAATATTAAATATTTCGTTCAATCAATCTTTATATGCAATGGGTTTTTCCAAAAAGTTAGATGCTAAGATAAAAGGTGAATTTTCAAAAAAGATATTAGAATATTCTGAAAGTAATGACTGGAAGATCTTATTGTCAAAATATAATTTGATAAGTGATCAGCATTTGGTTTTAGAAACGAAATAAGTTATCTCCTGGCTAATCTACAATATTTGGATTTTTCATCAACTTAAATTTATCTATTGGCATTTCAACAAAATGTTCTAACATTTCTTGTATATCTCCCTCTACAACCGATAGATCCTCTCTAATAGACTGTACAACATTGTCTAAGGATACAAAGTATTCAACAAAAGTATCCTCTTCTAAAGGCTTTTCTATATCTTTATAAATTAAGGCCAGATATTCATTATGTTTATTAAAGTATTTAACAAAGTGATTAATTTGCTTTTTTGTCATACTTCTGGGATATAAAGTGCCATAGATCTTTAACTGAACGACAAATTGTGAAAAAACAGACACTAAATTAGAACTTGCTACCATAGCGGCTTCTCCTATTTTATTTTCTACCCCTTCTATTTCTTCTTTATCGATGATATTGTCATCATCCATTTTAAAAATTAATTCTAAAATTGTTTGATACATATCAATTTTTTTATCAAATAACCTTTTTGCAAATTCACCTTCTCTTTCATGTTGTGATTGAATTTTCATAACGACCATCATTGCAGTTACTGTAAACGATGCTCCTAAGGTTGCAGCTAAAATTTCAATAGTAAAATCATTAACCCCCTGTTTAAAAAAGAAGTGTAAAAATAAGAATGCAAAAATTGCAAAAATTGCTGCATATAAAACAATTAAAGAATCTTTTTGCTGTGAAGTCTTGGTTTTTTTCATCATGATAAATTTGGAAGTATAAATATAGAAAATCTTTACTAATAATTCAAATCAATATTTTTACTCCATGTTCTGTTAAAATCAATTCTTAATCCTACCATAAAAACATTTTCAGGTGTGAACCCTAAGCCATTGATACTATCTTCAAATTTGTATTCAGAATAAACAGATGCAAACTTAAGAAAACGATATTGTGCACCTATAAGAAATAGTCGTTTTCTGAATTCTTCAGGTAGGTAACGATTTTCCGTTTCAGGTTTTTTATAATTAAAACCTGCGAGAAGCTTTAATTTATTATTCAATAGAATATAAGAAGCTACCAGTTCATAACCTTTTCCCGGATAAACTACTGTCACAATATGATCTTCTGGTTCATCTGGTTCCCTGGAGAAAGTATTGATAAAATCACCATTTTTTTGGTTTACAAATATTCCTGAAATAAAAAACGAACCCTTTGCATATGTTATTCCAGCTGTAAAATACTCAGGTTCACCTTCTAAGCCCTGAACGTTTACAATTTCCAAAAATCTTGGTCCTAGTAGTGCTTTATTATAAGCTGTTCCCAATGTTAAATGATCGGTAAGATGAAATCTTAAGGAAGCACTATAACTATCAAAAAAATTATCTCCACCATTGGCTCTCATTTGAGTTTGTAAACCAACATCAAATTTCCAAAAAGAATTTCTATAGATCAAAGCACTTTCTGCTCTACCGGTTCCGGTTTCACCACCGTCAGCACCCGATGGAGAATAAACATACGATGCCTGCCCACTCATTACATTAAAAATATCCGTTTTGCCTGCTACATCTTTATAAGCACTATTTTGTTTCCCTAAAGTAATTGTACCATATTCTGCAAAATTAACTCCAATATAACCGAGACGGGTTGAAAAGGTACTTTTCTTATCTCTGAATTCCAGCACAGTAAATCCACCATCATTGGTATTGGGATCTGCTTCAAAATTGAATTGATTGTCAATTAAGTTAATGGCAAATTCACCACCAAAAAATACTGTATATTTATTGTTTTCACCAAAGTAATAATTAAATTTAAAACCAACTCTGGGACTGGCATCCTGAATTTCGGCCTCACCACCAAAAGTAGCTAAATGAGCTCTAAAAATCCCGTAAGTATTAAAATCCAGATTTTTTGGAATTTCTTCTTCCTGACTAATAATTATATTAGTAAAAAATATAATGATGAAAAAAGAAAAAAATTGTTTCATTTTTGGTTTGTCTTATAATTAGTAAAGTAAATGATATTTTTATAACTAAAAAACCTATTTTCAAAAAATATTGAAAATAGGTGTAATTATTAAAAACTTTAAATTTAATTAATTGATTTTAGTTGAATTGACATTTGCTAAATTAGAATAAGAATTTTATATGGTTAGTGGACAAAAAGGACATTTTTACTCACGGGTGACTTGGAGTCACCCTGTGAGTTATTATGGGTTGTTCATTATTATGTTATAAGCCTAGGTTTTATAAAAAATTAATTAGTTATTCTTTGATTTTTACGTAACTCACCCATAATCAATTGTCCTGATTTAAACTTACCCTGATCTCTATAGATGAGCGCTAATAAATATTTAAAATCCTGATTATCAATTTCAATTTTTAATGCTTTCTTGATATATTTTTCTGCCTTATTCAGGTCTTTTTTGTCCTGAAAATAATAAGTTGCTAAATTATACATTGATCTGGTATCTAATGGATTAAGTTTTATTGCCATTTCCAAATCAGTAGTTGCTTTTTCATTTTCTTTTAATTCAAAATACAAAAGAGCTCTTAAATAATAGGCTCTTGAATTTTGCGGATCAATTTTAATTAATTTACCCAAGGTTTCTAATGCTTTTTGATTGTCGGATGACAAGCTGTAAGCTGTTGCTAAATTGGTATATACAGAAAATAAAAAACTATCTTTTTGAATAGAAATATTATAGTGTTTGATCGCATTTTTTAAATCGTTATTACGGAAAAAATAATCTCCTAAATTTGATCTACCCGTTGAAAAATCAGCATTGGCATAAAGCATTTTTTCAAAATCATCTCTGGCAATTTGTAGCGAAACCTGATCAGCTTCAGAAAGGGTATTGATATCTAATTCGACCATTAATTGTGCTGCACCAATTCTCACTAATTTTGAAGTGTCATTTACGTGTTTTAATCCTACGGCAGCTTTTTCCTGTTGAGGAAGGTTAGTTAATTTTTGCAGTGCTTTAAATCTAACTAATGCCGAACTGTCTGTTAAGGATCTTAAAATAGTATTATAATCATTATTTGATGTAATAGCCATATTATCTATAGCAGTAGCACGTGTTATATAAGGATATTTAACATCTAAAATAAAAGCATTTAATATTTCTTTTTCATTATCAGTCAGGTTATCCTTACTACTCAAAAGCATTGCATCCGAAAAGTGATCAGCTCTCGTAGGCCCATACCATTTTATTATTTGATCTGCAGCCCATTTGTTAGATTCATCATCATGGCACCCTTTACATGCATTTGGTGTATCGTAGACCATACTTTGATCAGGACGCGGAATTCTAAAACTGTGGTCTCTTCTAAAATCATTTCCCATATAATACCTACCAGTCATATGACAATTGATACACTGACTTGCCTCAGTATCTTGTTCATGAAAATGATGCTTAGGAGAATCATAGGTTGCCGGAACATGACACTGATGGCATAATTTATTTCCTTCAAATTTTAATTCCATGGAATGAGGATCGTGGCAATCAGTACATTTTATTCCTTCTGCATACATTCTACTTTGCAAAAATGACCCTACAACATAATCTTCATCCATTATTTGTCCGTCGGGAAAATATAGGTTAGAAGTTAAAGTTTGTATCATATACTGCTCTTCAAATTGTAAACCAGGAGTAAGATTTTTTGTTAGTTTTACTCTTCGCGAAGGGCATGGAGCGCATTCATTGATCTGCAAAGTTTGATCAGTACTGTTTAAGATATGCATATTGCCTGGTTTCTCACCATTATTTGCCCAATTATTATGTTTTTCGGCAGGACCATGGCAACTTTCACAACTAACATTAATAACTGAATAAGTGGTGTGGAACGAATCTTTTTCAACAAAATAATTCTTTTTTAGATTGGTTGAATGGCATTCGGCACACATGGTATTCCAATTTTGTCCTCCTCTGCTCCAATGCAGCCAATCATCAGTTGCAATTTTATCACCGCTATATTGATGAAACCATTTATTTTTAATCGTATCCCAGGTAACTCTTAAAACTTGTTTTTTACCTTTATCAAAACTAGTAATATATTGTTGTAAGGGCGTAATTCCAAAGACATAATCAATCGTATAATCTTTTATGGTATTATCAATATCTTTAATATTTACATAAAAGCTACTGTCTTCTTTATAAAAATGATAATCAATGTTATCTATAGTAACTTTATGGTCATCAAAATTTCCTAAAATTGTTTTAGAATTGACTCCTTGCATTGCCAGGTCATGATGAGAACCACGCCAGGTATCAAATTCTTTTTCATGACATGATTTGCAACTTTCGTCTCCAACATAACCATCAATATGATGTGTTGTTTTTGAAGTGTTAATTTTATTATAATTATTAGAGTCTGTTTTACAAGAAGTTACAAATAATAAAATAAACAAAAAGTTTAAGTAAAATAAAAGAAATTGTCTCATATTTAAAAGCTTAATATCAATGACGAATTTACTAAATCAGATTAGAAATAGAACATAAATCCAAAACTAATTCGCATGGCATCTCTACTTTTTGAATCATCAATAAAAACATCATTAAGATATCCGTTGGCATCTAACCTTTTTGCACCATAATCTAATTCTAAGCCTATGGTCATTCTTTCATAAGCATCATACATTAAATTAAAAATTCCGTAGTAATGATCATATATGGCGTCACCTTGTAAAACGATTATATGCTCAGATAATTCTTCATCATATAAATGACGATTAGCATCTGTTAGACTATAATCTGTAAAGCCAAATACAATATTAGCATGTAGTTTTTTTGTAAGATAATGCTCATAAGAAGCCCAACCCCCAAAAGCAGGTGTTGCTTCCATTTCATCTTTACTATTAGAATACCCATCATAACCCAAACCAGCTATACTGGTCATATAAGCTGTAACACCTTTTCCACCAACTAATTGAAACTGAAAGTTATTTTTTTGATGTTTATAAATTCCGGATAAGGCCAAGCCATAACCAAAAAAATTATCTGCTTCACCATCTAAAGAATATCTAATACTTCTTAAAATAGATGACAACCTTATGTGCCCCCATTCATGCTCATTTTTAATTGCCATTGCCAAATCAGGAGTTAATTGGTATTCTTCTTCTAACATTAAACCAATCTCTTCAAATCTGATATAATCATTTATTGGCGCTTCAAGACTAATCTCATATTGCCAGTTGGTATTATTAAAAGAGTTAAAATATTTAATATGTGGAGATCTTACCCATATACCTGAAGGAGGTCCTTCCCATTCCATAATATTAGGCCAAAGGTTTTCATCACCAAAGGCATTCCAATTTTGCCCAATCTGCCAATGATCCGATTCGATAAAAGCTTTTCTCAATCGCATATGACCATTACCACCCCAAAAATCCCATTCAACAACAGCTTTTACTTCTCTTC
>DAOUPQ010000110.1 GCA_030626085.1 Flavobacteriia bacterium | reverse complement strand
GAGGTTTTTTGTTTTATTTAACAGTCTTTTTGAATAGAATTTTGCATATTTGCATTCCTTAATTTGTCACTATATGCAAATTTATCCGATTGAGACCGGAAATTTTAAACTTGACGGAGGTGCTATGTTTGGTGTAGTGCCCAAAGTGCTTTGGCAAAGAACCAATCCTGCCGACAGTAATAACCTTATTGATATGAGTTTACGCTGTATGTTGATTGAAGATAACAAGCGTTTGATTTTAATTGATAACGGTACAGGAGATAAACAAAACGAAAAGTTTTTTAGTTATTATTTCCCTTTCGGGGATGATACATTAGATAGTTCTCTCGCCAAATATGGTTTCCATCGTGATGATATTACCGATGTTTTTTTAACACACTTACATTTTGATCATTGTGGCGGTAGTATTCAGTGGAATAAAAATAAAACCGGTTATGAACCAGCTTTTAAAAATGCCAGATTTTGGTCTAATAAAGATCATTGGAAATGGGCTGCAGTTCCTAACCAAAGAGAAAAAGCCTCTTTCTTAAAAGAAAACATCAATCCTATTGAAGAAAGTGGTCAATTGAATTTTGTTTCACTTCCTGAAAAGGATTTTCTAGTAAATTCAGAATTAGGTTTTGATATCCTTTTTGCAGACGGACATACAGATAAACAAATGATTCCTCATATAAAATATCAAGGAAAAACATTGGTTTTTGCTGCTGATCTGTTACCCACAACCGGTCATATACCATTACCTTATGTTATGGGTTATGATATGCGTCCGTTAATTACGATGAATGAAAAAGCAGAATTTTTAAATAAAGCTGCCGACAATAATTATTATATTTTTTTAGAACATGATGCCAATCATCAACTTTGTACTGTAAAACATACGATCAAAGGTGTACGTCTCGATAAAACATATAATTTTAATGAAGTTTTTCAATAAAAAAACAATAAATAAAATCAATATAATTAATATAAACCATAATTAAAAAATGAGAATAGTAAGATTACTTTTAGGTGTTGGGTTAATAATATCTATTGCAAGTTGTAGCGGTAGTAAAAACACAACAAAAACTAATGCATATCACAGCATAGCTGTGCCTGCAGGCTCAATAACAGCTGTTAATGTTCCTGCTAAAAAAGGGGAAATGAGCGAAACTGAAATACAAAATTGGCCACATGCTGATATCAGTACTGATTCTGTTCCAGGAATGAGTTTGGCAAAAGCCTATGAATTTCTTTCAGGTAAAAAAACACAAACTACAATTGTGGCTGTAATTGATTCTGGTATTGATATAAATCACGAAGATCTAAAAGATCAGGCTTGGGTTAATACCGGCGAAATTGCAGGTAACGGTAAAGACGATGATAAAAATGGCTATATAGATGATATTCATGGGTGGAACTTTTTAGGAGGAGCAAAAGGTGCTGCCACTCCTGAACAGCTTGAGATTACACGTATCTATAAAAAATTAGATCCAAAATATGCTGATAAAACAATAGGTCAGATATCTGAAAAAGATAAAGAAGAATACGCATATTACCATAAAGTTAAAAAAGATTTTGATAAAAGAGTAGCGGAAGCAACTAAAGATTATGAATACTATCAGGGTCTTGAAAAAATGTTAAAAGAGGCTGATGCTGCTGCACAAAAGAAATTCAATAAAAAGGATTACACAATTACTGATCTAAACACATTATCCGCTGAAGAACAAAATCCTTTGTTGATGAAAATTCTTTCTTCAGGAGGAACTGCTGAAGATGCTTCTAAACAGTTAGAAAGAGGAATTGATTATTATGGAAGTCAGGTAAATACTATGTACAATGTTGATTTTGATGGAAGAGCGATTACTGGTGATAATGCTTATGATATTAAAGATATTCCTTACGGAAATGCTTTTACAATTGGTTCTGTAGATGATGAAATGCATGGTACGCATGTTGCTGGAATTTCTTTAGCTACGCGAAATAATGGAAAGGGAATGAATGGTGTTGCCAGTAACGTTAAATTATTAAGTGTTAGAGCAGTACCTGATGGTGATGAATATGATAAAGATGTAGCGCTTGCTATTCGTTATGCAGTTGATAACGGTGCAAAAGTGATTAATATGAGCTTTGGTAAAAGTTATTCGCCAAATGCCGAGTGGGTTTATGATGCTATTAAATATGCAGCAAGTAAAGATGTATTGTTGGTTCATGCTGCCGGTAATGACTCTAAAAATATTGATAAAAGTGACAATTTTCCTACAGATGCTCCAGATAAAATAAACGAAATTGCCGATAATGTAATTACGGTTGGTGCTATGACCCGTCATTATGATGAAAATTTAGTTGCCGGTTTTTCAAATTATGGTAAATTAAATGTTGATATTTTTGCGCCGGGCTTAGAAATATATTCAACCGTTCCAAAGAGCGAATATAAATCTATTCAAGGTACATCAATGGCATCACCTGAAGTTGCCGGTGTAGCAGCGCTTGTTCGTTCTTATTATCCACAACTTTCTGCTAGTCAGGTAAAACATATATTAATGAACTCAGGAATTAAAATTGATTTTGATGTTAAACTTCCTAAAGGTGAAGGTAAAAAAGTTCCTTTTAGTAGTTTGTCAGTTTCAGGAAGAGTTTTAAATGCATACAATGCATTGGTAATGGCTGATCAAATGGTAAAAAGTAAATAATTAATTTAATTAATCATTATTAGTCAGGGTTTGATAAATATTCATTACGGATATTAGTCAAACCCTGATTTATTAAATTGTGCTGAGAAAGGAAACAGAAAAATCATATGAATAATTATATATAAAAAATGAAAAATTTAATATTATTGGTTCTATCGTTAATCAGTTTTTCAGTATTTGCACAAAAAAATACTTATTGGCAACAACATGTTGACTATGTGATGGATATTGATATGGATGTGGAAAAATTTCAATATACCGGAACACAAAAAATAGTTTATACCAATAATTCTCCTGATGATCTAACCGAAGTTTTTTATCATTTACAATTCAACGCTTTCCAACCCGGAAGTCAAATGGATATGCGTTTGCAAAATATTGTAGATCCTGATGGTAGAATGGTCAACAATTTAGGCACAAGAACTGAACCAAAATATGAGAGTAGAATCAGTAAATTAAAACCTGATGAAATAGGTTTTATTAAAGTCAATTCATTAAGTCAAAATGGGAAACCTGTAAAACACGAAGTATTTGGAACCATTTTAAAAGTTACTTTAAATAGCCCAATTAAAGCGGGTAAAAAAATTACTTTAACTATGAAATTTCTTGGTCAGGTACCTAAACAAATTCGTAGATCAGGTAGAAATAATGATGAAGGAGTTGCTTTGTCAATGACACAATGGTATCCAAAATTAGTTGAATATGATAAAGAAGGCTGGCATGCAAATCAATATATTGCACGAGAATTTTATGGAGTATGGGGTGATTTTGATGTAACTATTCATATTGATAAGGATTATACCATTGGTTGTACCGGTTATTTACAAAATCCTCAAGAAGTTGGCCATGGTTATGAAGATCAATCTAAAGAATTGAATTTACCAAAAGGGAAAAAATTAACATGGCATTTTAAAGCACCAAATGTTCATGATTTTACAGGAGCTGCCGATAAGAATTATATACACGATAAAGTTAAAATTCCAAATGGTGCAATGCTTCATTTTTTCTATAAAGATGAGCCAAGTACAATAAAGAAATGGAAAAAGTTAAAAGAAGAAGCTGTAAAGACCATGCAGTTTTACAATAGAACCATAGGAGAATATCCTTACAAACAATATTCAATAATTCAAGGTGGAGATGGCGGTATGGAATATGGCATGAATACTTTAATTAGCAGTGAAGTAGGTTTATCATCACTTATTGGAACAATGCGACACGAAATGGCGCATTCATGGTTTCAATTCGTATTAGCGACGAATGAAAGCAAACATCCTTGGATGGATGAAGGATTTACATCCTATGTTAGTACACTAGTCAGACATGAATCAAGTTCAGGAAATGATTTTTATTTTGACAGGGTTTACAAAACATACGTATATATAGCAAATTCAGGTAAAGAAGAGCCTTTATCCACACATGCCGATCGTTATAATACCAATATGGCTTATGGTATAGCGAGTTATAATAAGGGAGAGATATTTTTATCCCAATTGGGTTATATAATTGGAAAGGAAAATCTTGAGAAAACCTTAAAAAAATATTTTGTTGATTTTAGATTTAAACATCCTGATCCTAACGATTTTAAGCGTGTTGCTGAAAAAGTTTCCGGTATTCAGTTAGATTGGTATTTAAATGAATGGACACAAACAATTCACACCATAGACTATGCTGTTGCAGAGATCTCTAATAATAAAATATCTTTAAAACGAATTGGTCAGATGCCAATGCCAATTGATCTGAAAGTGACCTATACTGACGGAAGTTCAGAAAATTTTTATATTCCGCTGCAGATGATGTTAGGTAAAAAACCTACTTCAGCAGCAATTTTGCCAGATTGGGGATGGGCTAATCCAAACTATACTTTTATAGCCAAAAAAGCGGTTAAAAAAGTTGAGATGGATCCTTCACTTTATATGGCAGATGTTGATAGAAGCAACAATGTTTCTAAGTAGGGATGAGTTGACTTTTAAAAAACATTTAATTTAATCCTCTTTTTTTGATCAAAGCATCTATATTTGGCTCTTTTCCTCTGAAATCTTTATAAAGTTCCATTCCTTTTTTTGTACCTCCCTGACTTAACATTTTTCTATATTTTTTTGCCAATTCAGGATCAAAAATATTTTCTGTTTCCTTAAAAGCTTCAAATGCATCAGCATCTAAAACTTCTGACCACAAATAACTGTAATACCCGGATGAGTATCCGCCTGCAAAAATATGTGAAAAATAAGTACTTCTGTATCGCGGAATAATTTCATCAATCAAACCTAAACGATCCATTTCTTTTTTCTCAAATTCGATAGCTTTTTGTTGTTTGGTATCTTGCAAAGTATGCCATGCCATATCTAAATAAGCTGCGGCCATATATTCAACAGTTCTAAAACCTTCATTAAAATCATTGGCTTCATTCATTTTTTTAATTAATGATTCAGGAATTACTTTACCTGTTTTATAATGTTTGGCATATAATTTTAATACTTCAGGTTCACTCATCCAGTTTTCCATTACTTGTGAAGGAAATTCAACAAAATCTCTTGGAACATTAGTACCTGAAAGTGATTCATATTTTACATTTGATAATAATCCATGTAATCCATGACCAAATTCATGAAAAAATGTTTGGGCTTCAGTAAAAGATAATAGTGAAGGTGTGCCTTTAGTTGCAGGAGGAAAATTAAAATTATTGGTTACGATAGGAGTAATCATTCCATTCACATTTGATTGACTTCTCAAAGCGTTCATCCAGGCGCCACCTCTTTTACTTTCGCGTGCAAAGAAATCCATATAAATTATACCTAAATGACTTCCATCAGCCTCTAACACTTCAAAAACCTGTTGATCTTTATGCCATTTTGGAACGTCATTCAATTCTTTAAATGTCAATCCAAATAATTTGTTTGCCAGCATAAAAACACCCTCTCTAACCGATGTAAATTCAAAATACGGACGGGTTTCTTCTTCGTCAAAATTATATTTATCTTTTCTCACTTTTTCAACATAATAACGCCAATCACTTCCATCAAACGTTCCTTCAACTCCTTCTTTTTTCATCATTTTTTCCAGGGCATCTCGTTCTCTTTTTGCTCTATTTAATGCCGGTGTCCATAATTTATCCATAAAAGCATAAACAGCTTCAGGAGTTTCAGCCATATTATCTGACAAAACAAAAGCAGCATGTGTTTTATATCCTTTTAATTGAGCTTTTTCTACACGAATTGAAGCCATTTCTTCTAATATGGCTTTGTTATCATTTTTGTTATCGTTGTTGCCACGCATTGCATAACCATCATAAATTTTATTACGCATTTCACGATTTGCTGAGGCTTGTAAAAAAGGATTTATACTAGGTCTGTGTAAAGTGAAAGACCAACCATTATCATGACCTCTTTTTTTACTTTCATTTGCAGCAACGGCCAGTAAACCTTTTGAAGCATTACCCAGATCTTTGCTGTCGCTTATATAAAGCTCAAAACCATTGGTTTCGTTTAACAGATTGTCGCCAAATTTTTGTGAAAGAACGGCCAATCGACTATTTAATTCACGTAACCTGGTTTGTTTTTCTTCGTTAAGATTAACACCGGCCCTTACAAAACCTTTATGTGTTTCTTCTAATAATTTAAGCTCTTCAGCACTGATATTTAACTTGTCTTTTTGTT
>DAOUPQ010000040.1 GCA_030626085.1 Flavobacteriia bacterium | reverse complement strand
TACATTTCTTTGTAGGTAAGTAATTCTTGCCTGTCAACAATATCAATACCACGTGCAGGCATGCAATATTTACAACGCAAATTACACCGGTCAGTAACAGCTAAACGCAAATAAGAAATATGTCTTCCAAATTTATCTGTTAACATATCGTACAAATAATAAAAATTTGATTAAGTCCGCAAAAGTACTAAAATTAAAAAGATAGTATAAGAATCAAATGATAACAGAAATGCTTTAATAGTCTAAAACCTCAATTTTATTTCTATATAATTTAATTCTTCCTTCGTTTTCCAATTGTTTTAATAATCTTGAGATCACAACTCTTGAAGTATTAAGATCAGTTGCAATTTCTTGATGTGTTGTATGTAAAGAAATACAGCGCATTATTTTGACCTTATCAGTAAGATATTTGTATAAACGTTGATCCATTTTCATAAAAGCTAATGTATCTATAGCCTCTAGCATTTCATTTATACGTATATTATAACTGTCGATAACAAATAAACGCCATGATTTATATTTCACTAACCATTCTTCAATTTTTTCTGAAGGGAAAAATATGACTTCTGAATCTTTTTCAGCTACACCTTTTATTTTGCTTTTAATTGTGTTTAAACCACTTGCAAAAGAAATTGTACAAGTATCACCTCTTTCTAAAAAATATAAAATTATTTCATCTCCATTTTTATCTTCACGACTTATTTTTATAGCACCTGTAAGCAAAAGAGGAATTTTACTTAAACTATCATCAATATCAACTAAAAGTTGATTTTCTCTAATTCGTTTATAAGTACCAATTTTACTTATCTCATCTATAAGTTCTTCTTCGAAAATTACACTGTAATATTCGTTTAATTTTTTTCGTATCATTATTTTAATCTTTGATATTTTTTTAGCACTACAAGATAAATATAATATTATATCTTATCATCGATATATTCTAAAATAATTTTTGTTGCACCCGTATTATCATAAATATAGTTTTTTGATATTTTGCCTTTTTTCAATCTATAATTAATATCCGTAAATAATAATTGAAAATGGAGATTAAAATTTTCTTGAGTTTTTAACACTTCGCAAGCTTGTAAATTTACCAGATCAACAGCTTCTTGAAATTTTTTATAAACCGGACCTATACATAAAGGAATACCAAAAGTTGCAGGTTCAAGAACATTATGTACCCCCTCATAATCAAAACCTCCGCCAATATAAGCAGCATCAGCATGGCTATAGATTTTCGTTAAAATGCCAATTGTATCTACTATAAAAACTTGTGCATTATTGTTATATTCTTTTTTTGAAAATAAAATTGTTTTTTTGTTTATGTTTCTTTGTAAATTTTCAATTATTTTTTCATTTATATTATGTGGAGCAATGATAAATTTTTCATCAATACTTGCGTGATTGTTAATGTAATTTATCAGAAATTCTTCATCTTTAGGCCAGGTACTACCGGCAACTAAAGTGTATTTGTTTTGCTTAAATTTTTCGATAAAATCTAAATAATTGTCTTGTTTTGTAATTTCAAAAACTCTATCAAATCGGGTATCTCCACTGATTGTAACATTATTAAAACCAATTTTTCGCAATAATATTTTTGATTTTTCATTTTGTACAAAGAAATGAGAAAATGCTTTTAATGATTTAACCATCCACTTACCGTATCTTTTAAAAAAAGCTTGATTTTCTCTAAATATTCCTGAAACTAAGATAGTTTCAATTTTTTGTTTTTTTAATTCATTTAGAAGGTTTGGCCAAAATTCATATTTTATAAAAACAGCTATTTCAGGATGAGTAATTTGTAAGAATTTTTTAACATTTTTTTTTGTATCAAGAGGTAAATAAGTAACAATATCTACTAAAGTATAATTTTTAATTACTTCAAAACCTGAAGGTGAGAAAAAAGTTAAAACAATCTTATAATTAGGATGTTGACTTTTAATTTTTTCAATTATTGGTCTTCCCTGTTCAAATTCGCCCAAAGAGGCACAGTGAAACCAAATAACCTGATCATTTGATGAAATTACACGCTGTAATTTTGAAAAGATTTCTTTTCTTCCAGCGACAAAAAGATTAATTTTTTTATTAAATATTGCTATTAATTTTAAAAAAAAACCTACGCAGTAAACGGTTATGTTATATAATAAATACATTCAGTATGCTAATATAAAAATTTAGGTTAATAGCCCATAAATAATTTGTATTTTTGTTTTTCTAAAAACTCAAATAAAGGACTGCAAAATATATAAAAATGAATAAAATTCAAATGGTTGACTTGCAAGGTCAGTATAAAAAAATACAACCTCAAATTGACAAAGCTTTAACGGAGGTGATACACTCAGCTACTTTTATTAATGGTCCGGAAGTAAATAATTTTCAAAAAGATTTAGAAGAATATCTAAACATTAAACATGTTATACCATGTGCTAATGGTACTGATGCTTTACAAATCGCCATGATGGCTTTGGGTTTAAATCAAGGCGATGAAGTGATTACAGTTGATTTTACTTTTGCGGCAACAGTTGAAGTAATTGCACTTTTAAAATTAGCACCGGTATTAATTGATGTTGATATTAATACATTTAACATGAATATTGAAGCTCTAAAAAAAGCAATTACACCTAAAACTAAAGCTATTGTGCCAGTACATTTATTTGGCCAATGTGCAAATATGGAAGCAATTTTAGAAGTAGCGGCAGAGCATAATCTTTTTGTAATTGAAGATACGGCTCAGGCAATAGGAGCTGATTATACTTTTAAAGATGGTACGGTTAAAAAAGCAGGAACAATTGGAGATATAGGAACAACCTCTTTTTTTCCTTCTAAGAATTTAGGCTGTTACGGTGATGGGGGTGCAATTTTTACTAATGATGATGATTTGGCTTATATAATACGTGGAGTAGTTAATCATGGTATGTATAAAAGATATTATCACGATGTAGTTGGTGTAAATTCGAGGTTAGATAGTATGCAAGCAGCGATTTTAAGGATCAAATTACCTCTCTTAGACGCTTATTGTGAAGCTAGAAAAAACGCAGCCGATTATTATAACAATGCCTTTTTAGAATGTGATAAAATTATTACTCCTGTTACAAGCGAATTTACAAGTCATGTTTTTCATCAATATACTTTGCGTTTAAATGATGTTGACAGGAATGCCCTTCATCAGCATTTGTTAGATAATAATATACCAAATGCTATTTATTATCCGGTTCCGTTACACAGTCAAAAAGCTTATGTTGATACGCGTTATAATGAAGCAGATTTTAATACAACCAATGAATTGATACAAACCGTAATCTCATTACCTATACATACTGAGCTTGAAAAAGAACAACAAGATTTTATTATAAAAACTATTTTATATTTTGTAAAATAACTTTCTCATTTTGTTAAAAGAAATCAATTTATTTATATGATCTATGAAAAAAGAAAAGAGTAAGATATTAGTAACCGGTGGATTAGGATTTATTGGTTCACATACTGTTGTTGAACTACAAAAAGAAGGATTTGAAGTTGTAATAATTGATGATTTGTCAAATTCAAAGATTGAAGTTTTAGATGGTATTACATCTATCTCGGGTAAAAAACCTGAATTTATACAATTTGATTTAAAAAATAAAAAATTAGTAAAGCAATTCTTTGAAAATCATAAAATTGAAGGTGTTATTCATTTTGCTGCATCCAAAGCTGTTGGAGAGTCCGTTGAAAAACCTTTATTATATTACGAAAACAATATTGCCACTTTAGTATTTATACTTCAAGAGATGGTGAAAAATAAAGTTAAAAATTTTATTTTCAGTTCTTCATGTACGGTTTACGGTCAAGCCGATGAATTACCGATCACTGAAAATGCACCCATAAAACCTGCCGAATCTCCTTACGGAAATACCAAACAAATTGGTGAAGAAATTTTGAAGGATACTGCAAAAGTTGAAAATTTAAATATTATTGCTTTGCGTTATTTTAATCCTATTGGTGCTCATAAAAGCACAAAAATTGGTGAGTTACCTATTGGAGTTCCCCAAAATTTGATTCCGTTTGTTACGCAAACCGCTGCAGGAATCAGAAAAGAATTATCAGTTTTCGGTGATGATTATCCTACACCTGATGGTACGGCTATTCGTGATTATATTCATGTAGTTGACCTAGCAAAAGCTCATGTTTCTGCTCTGAATAGATTGTTGGGAAATCAAAATAAAACAAATTTTGAAACATTTAATGTAGGTACAGGTAAAGGAAGTTCTGTATTAGAAGTGATCAATGCATTTGAAAAAGTAAGTGGTAAAAAATTGAATTATAAAATTGTTGGTAGAAGAGAAGGAGATATTACATCAGCTTACGCGGATACCACATTAGCCAATAGAGAACTTGGTTGGAAATCAAAATTGAGTTTGGAAGATGCATTGGATGCTGCATGGAAATGGCAGGTAAAACAGGTTTAAAGTAAAAAGTTTAAAGTATGGTCAATAAAATATTAATTACTGGTGGTGCCGGATTCATAGGTTCGCATGTAGTGCGAATATTTGTTAATAAATATGCTGATTATCATATATATAACCTTGATGCCCTGACTTATGCCGGAAACTTAGAAAATATTAAAGATATTGAAGGCCAACCCAATTATACTTTTATTAAAGGGGATATAAAAGACATTGATTTTATCAATGAAATATTTAAAAAATATAAATTTGATGCAGTTATTCATTTAGCTGCTGAAAGTCATGTTGATCGTTCAATTACCAATCCAAATGATTTTATTGAAACCAATGTTTTAGGAACAGCTAATTTGTTAAATGCCTTTCGCGATGCTTGGAAAGATAATTTTAATGGAAAATTATTTTATCATGTTTCTACGGATGAGGTTTATGGCTCCTTGGGTAAAACGGGGTTGTTTAAAGAGACTACTTCTTACGATCCGCAATCACCTTACGCTTCATCAAAAGCAGCTTCTGATCATTTGGTAAGAGCTTATGGCAACACTTATGGTTTACCTTTTATAATTAGTAATTGTTCAAATAATTATGGCGCAAATCAGTTCCCTGAAAAGTTGATACCTCTTTTTATTCACAATATTAAAAATAACAAACCTCTGCCTGTTTATGGCGATGGAAATTATACACGAGATTGGTTATATGTAGAAGATCATGCAATTGCCATTGATGAAATTTTCCATAAAGGAAAAAATGCTGATACCTATAATATTGGTGGTTTTAATGAATGGACTAACTTAAAACTGATCCATTTACTATGTGAACAAATGGATGAGAAATTAGGTCGTAAAAAAGGCAATTCTGCTAAATTGATCACTTATGTAAAAGACCGTGCCGGACATGATCGTCGTTATGCGATTGATGCAACAAAATTAAACAAAGAATTGGGTTGGAAACCCAGCGTAACTTTTGAAGAGGGTCTTGCCAAAACATTAGATTGGTATTTAGAAAATGAAGATTGGTTAAACAGCGTTACTTCAGGTGCTTATCAGGATTATTATAAAAAAATGTATGGGTAAGTAATTTGAGGTTATTAAAAATTAAATCTATAAGTTAATCCACCCATTACCTGAAAACCTTGTACTTTAAAGTTGGTATATTTTTGGTAATTATCACTTAAAATATTATTGAGTTTTATAAAAGTAGACCAACGGTCATTAAAATAATAACCACTGTTTAGGTTAATATCAAAATAAGTTGAGTTGGTAATCTGATTAGTTGAGGAACCCGGTATAATGATCAATTCATCTTTTCTTTCACTGGCAAAGTATAAATTAGCACCTGCAAACCATTTTTTTCTTGTGTATTTAGCTAAGAGTGTGGCTTTTAACGTGGGTAAATTCCAGGCATATTCTTGAGTTTTTAAATTATATGAATTAAATTCAAAATTCCCTCCAAATTTAAAATGTTCATCAAAATCATATATTATTTCAGCATAAGCGCCAATTGTTTGAACCTCATCATAAACAACCTCAAATGAATTTCCTGCTTCGTAACCTTTGTTTAATAAAATGCTTCCGTTTGTTTTTGAAGGATTTAATTTATATAAAGGTTTATCTATTTCATTGCCATAAGAAGCCTTGATATTAAAGCTCAAATTTGTTGAAAATTTACCTTTAGCACCTATATAACCCAAGTACTGTTGATCTGTTCTTCTTATATTTAATGTAGGAGATACAAAAGGATTTTCATTTACAAATTTTTCATAAGTGTTTTGATGCAGATCACCTATAATTCCGGCATAAGCAATTAAATATTCCTCATTAATTTTATAAGAAGCTGTAACATTTGGATAAGCATAAAATTTGCTTTTATCATTTTCATTATTCGTTAAACTATAGTAAAGTTTAGTACCTAGATTTAAAGTTAAATTATCGCGAAGCATCGTAAAATTTGGACTAAAACCAATATTTAAGAAATTGTGATTGATACCGTCAGTATTTAGATAGTTTTGTTTAAAATTACCATTTAAAAATTCTAAAGAAATATAGCTGTTCATCAATTCATTCCATACCGGAAATTCAACATTACCCAAAATTTCTACATGGTTTTCATCGCTATTATGTTTGTCGAAAAACCTAGTAAATTTTATTTCACCATCGTGAACCAATGTATCAAAAAATTCTATTTCGCCACCTAAATACAGTGTGCCGTATGATTGTTCTTCTTCAATTGAATTGATGATATTTTCTTTAAAATTTATTTCATTGGGTAAACCGTACCAGTTAACAACTTGATTTTTTATTCCGGCATTGATTTGCCATTCTAAATATTTTTCAGATTGTTTGTAGTAAAAATCTGCTTTTATATCAGAAAATGCACTATTTAGTGTAACTTCTTTAATATTTCCATAAGATGATAAATAAGTTATAAATCCACCGATATCACTATATTTTGTAAGATTATAATGGGCAAAGATCTCGGCGAAAGGTGTAAGATAATTTCCAAAACCAACAGTTACATAATTATTGTGAAAACGTTCTTTTGGCTCACGTTTTATTGCTTTGGCTTTTCCTTTTGCAGGTGTAAAAGTTGAGGCAACCGGTACAGAATTTATATGGTAATTAACCTCTTTTTTAGTATTGATCTCAATTGAATCTATTTGAGGATTTTTTTTAATTTTAAAGGCATCTGATACAGTTGGAGAATAAGGTTTTACAACACGAACTACTTCTGTATCAAGCGTATCTTTTTTCTTTTTTTGTGAAAAAACAAATCCTGTAAAGAATAATAAAAAAAGTAAAGTAATTAGCTTTTTCATTCGAAATATATTAGTTTTCCTGTATAACAGATTCATTTGTTTTTGCTTCTTCTTTTTTAATTTTTTGCAACTCAATTTTAGCTTCATTAGTAACTTCAGGGAAATCACTAAAGTTCTTTAAAACATTTTCTAAAATATAAGTGGCTTGATAAGCATCTTGCAATTCATAAAAATTATTTGCCATAATAATTAATCCTTTTGCACCCCAATAGCGATAATTGGTATATTCTGATGCTAATTTTTGAATTATTAGATTCGAATTTTTATAATTTCCGTCTTGATGTTTAAAAAGGGCATCATAATAAATTGCTTCAGCTTTCAATTTGCCACTGGCGGAGTTTTCAACGATTTTAAAAGCGTCTTGAGATTTATTAATATCATTTGTTTTAAAAGCAGAACGCGCAATAATTATTTGAGCATCCGATTTTATTTGATCTTCAATTTTTCTTTTTTGTAAAATTATATCAGCGTAATTAACGGCTTTATCATAATTATTTAAAGCATAGTTTCCTTTCATCAAATTACTTTGTGCAAAAATTATATTTTGTTCACTATCAGCTTCATTTTCAAGTTTTGATAGTAGCGGTAAAGCTTTTTCCCAATCTTCTTTTTTAAGATAAATCTGGGAAAGATTTAGTAAAGAATTTTCTGTATAATCATTACGATTCTTATCAATAATATATTGGTAATGAACAATAGCTTTTTGCGATTGTTTATCGCGTTCAAAGGAATCGGCCAAGTAATAATTGGCGGTTAATGAATGAATTCCGTTAGGAGATCTATTTAAGTATTTTTGAAAACCATCAATTGATTTTTTAGTATTATTGTTTAAATATTGCTTTTCAGCTGATTCAAACAAGGTATTTTCAATTTCTTGATCGGATACATTTACATAATCAAGTTTTTTTACCATACGCTCATATTCATCAACTTTTCCAATATCAACATAAATTTGCCGACTATTTGATACAGCTTCAATAGCTTCAGGTGAATTTGGATAATTTTTTATTACAGTTTTGTATTTTGACAAAGCCTTTTGGTTATTGTCGATATTAAAATAAATAAGACCTTGTTTTAATAATGCTTTAGGAACATAAGAACTTTGAGGGTAATTATCGATAATGTTATTATAGGCGCTTAAGGCTTTGTCTGTCTCGTTTTTGTTTATATAAGTATTTCCGAGTTCATAGAACGCATCATCCCTTAATGGAGATTTAACATTATATTTTAAAAATTTATCTAATTCTAAGATCTTTTTATCATTTTCTCCCATAAATCCGTAACATAAAGCCCTTTGGAATTGAGCCTGATCAACATTGATATCATTAGCTTCAATAACTTTTTCATAGGGAGTTAATGCTTTATAATAATTACTCAATGCAAAAAAACTATCACCTAAGCGTATGTAGGAATCTATCAATTGATCGGAATTGACTGGATTAGTATCAATATATTGTTTAAAATGACCACCGGCTTTATTATAATCCTTTAATTTAAAGTAAGTGAAGCCAATATGATAGTCGAGATCTTCAAATTCGATTTGGTTTTTAGCATCAGTTAATTCTGAAAATGATTGAAAATCACGTAGAGCTTCATCAAAATTGTTTAAACGATAATCAGATTCTGCCTTCCAAAAGGTTGCTTTAGCATTGTAATTATTGATAATATTTTTAGCTAAACTGAAGTATTCTTTAGCTTCCTGATAATTTTGATCTTCAAATAGTTGTACACCTCTTAAAAAAGCTACTTTTTGATAGTTTTCACTATCTTTTTTATTATCTAAATAACGAATAGCACCTTCATAATCTTTTGCAGATATAAATGAACTGATCAATAAATTGTTGAGCTCTTCTTTATTGATATCGGTGGGGTATTTTTGTAAGTACTCTTGAATTATTTCGGCTGTACTTTTATATGGATTTCCAATCTCATAACTGAGTTTAGCATAATTTAACCAAGCATCCTGTTTGATGGTTTGATCAAAATCCATTTGAGATGCATTTTTAAAAGCATTTAAAGCTTCAGTTTTTTTGTTACTATTTAAATAACATTCAGCCAAATGATAATATGCATTTTGTGCTACTGAATTGTTTCCATCAATGATCTTTGTAAACCATTCCATAGCATTTTCGTAATTATCTTGCATGTAATAGGCATATCCTAATTGATAAAAATCTGTATTGTTCCACTTGCCTTTTTTACCCTCGTAATCCTTTAAATAAGGAATGGCATTTTCATATTCTTCAATATTAAAATAGCTTTCGCCTATAATTTTTGAAAGTTCTGATCTTTGAACTTTGTTTGATTTTTCTAAAAGAGGTAATGCGGCATCAATAGCTTCTTGAAATTTACCGGTTTTAAATTTAATATTTGCCATAAAATATGGAATATCCTTACCCAGATATTTATTATTGGCAACATCACTTAAATATTTATCCGCATTTTCATAATCATCATCTTTATAAGCCATATAACCATAATAATATTTAGCTTCAGCACCATATTTTTCAGAATTTAAAAGCTGAGAAAAATATTTTTTAGATTTCGCAAAACTTCCTGCGGCAAACAAACCATAAGCAAATTTAAACTGAAAATCTTCTTGTTGATGCAAACTTAAACTACTTACATTTACTTTTGAATACCATTTTAAAGCGTATGGATAATTGGCATTTTTAAAATAGTATTCGCCTACTTCTAAAAATGCGTTGTTGCGTTTGGTACTTGTAGGAAATTTATCAACAAAATCGCGCATTAGATCTTCACCTTCTTTTTCGCCTAATCGGATAGCACAAAATGCTCTGTAGTAATAGCTTCTAGCCTTTAATTCTGAGTCGTCTCCAAATTGATCTTTAATTTCATCAAATCTTATTTGAGCAGCATAATAATCTTTATTATGATAAAGATTTACTGCCTGATCATATGGAGCAAGTTTATCAGTATAAATTTCTGATTTTTGTGCTTGTAAATAAAATGGAACCAATAAAATTGTAATTATTATATAGATTTTTCCTATTCTCATCTACCGGTTTTTAAATATGGATCAAAAGTAATCATATCCTTTTTTTTATTAAACGAATAAATACAATTAAATTGCAAAAATGTTGATTAGTTGTAAGGATTGTTGAAAAGTAAAATAGTTTTTCAAACATTCTTCAATTATATATAAAATAAATTAATAATTATTATAATCTATTGTTAATGTTTCTAAAGTATAATTGATTATTAATTTCAATTATTTCAAACTTTAATATATGGATTTTTAACAGTAAGTTTGTATCAATAATAAATAATTTATAAAATGTTGCAATTAAAAGACGCTTCTATATTTCAAAGAGAAATTCTAATATTATCAGATGTTAACCTCGAGATTAAAAAAGGCGATTTTAATTATTTGATAGGTAAAACCGGAAGTGGTAAAAGTAGTTTAATGAAGACTTTATACGGAGATCTACCTTTACAAAAAGGGTTAGGAAGCATTGTGGGCTTTGATCTTATAAAACTAAAAGAAAATGAAATTCCTTTTCTAAGAAGAAAGATAGGGATAGTGTTTCAAGATTTTAAATTGCTAAATGATCGTAATGTTTTTGATAATCTACTATTTGTTTTAAAAGCTACCGGATGGAAAGTAAAAGCAGAAATTGAAGCAAAGATCAATGATGTTTTAGAAAAGGTTGATATGAAAAGCAAAGGTTTTCAAATGCCTTATAAACTTTCCGGCGGAGAACAACAACGTATTGCTATTGCAAGAGCTTTGTTAAACAATCCTGAAATGATCTTAGCCGATGAACCAACCGGTAATTTAGATCCTAAAACATCAATTGAAATAATGAATGTTTTAGAAGACATCAATAAAACCGGAATTACAATTTTAATGGCTACCCACGATTATCCTTTAATTTTAAAATTTCCACATAAAACTGTAAAATGTGAAGGGGGTAAAGTTTTTGAAGTTATTTAGTTTTTTATGCTTTCAATTTTAATTCCTACATATAATTTTTCTATTGTTTCCTTAGTAAAGTCACTCCATGATCAACTAAAGAATCAAAATATTTCTTATGAAATTATTTGTCTTGATAATAATTCTAACTCAGAAATTAGTACTATTAATGCCGAGATAAATAAATATAATTTTTGTATTTATGAGCTCTTAAGTAAGGATGTTGGAAGAAGTAAAATAAGAAATTTACTTGCAGAGAAATCAAAATATAAATGGTTACTTTTTTTAGATGCAGATGTTTTACCTGTTAATAATAATTTTATAGAAAGATATTTAAAATCTGTAAATGACAATGTTATAAAAGTTATTTATGGCGGATTGAAATATTACGATAAAAAACCTACTTCGGATAAATTATTGCGTTGGGTTTACGGAAAAAAGAGAGAGGAAATCTCTTTAGATCAAAGAATAAAAACAGATGAAATTCATTTTTCTTCAGCAAATTTTTTAATTGATAAAAGAACGTTTAATAAAATAAAATTTGATGAATTATTAACTAAATACGGACATGAAGATACGCTGTTGGGTATTGAATTGAGAAAGAAAAATATATCTATAACTCAAATTGATAATCCTGTTTACCACTTAGGATTAGATTTAAACGATTTGTTTATAGAAAAATCAAGAAAAGCTGTAGAAAATTTAATGTATTTACAAAAAAAAAATAAAATCAATATTAATGATAATAGGCTTTTAAAAAGTTTTAACAATCTCACAAAAATAAAAATGGATTATTTAATGGCATTATTTTTTAAGAAATATGCTAATAAAATGAAAGAAAATTTAAATTCAAGAAAACCTTCGCTTTTTATTTACGATTTATATAGATTGGGATATTTAAGTAAAATTTATAAAAAATGATTATTATTTTAGATAGTTAAAAATAACTTTTAATTTTTCAGATTCACTTTCCCAGGTATAAATTTTGGCAGCTTTTATGAGGTTTTCCCCCCAGATTCTATTTAATTCTTTGTCAAATAAAATTTTATTTACAATTTCAGCTAATTCTTTAGTATCGTGTGTTTTAGTAATATATCCAATATTATTTTTTGTAACCAACTCAGCTACTACTTCT
>DAOUPQ010000098.1 GCA_030626085.1 Flavobacteriia bacterium | reverse complement strand
CTATCATGAAGCTGGTCATGCCACTGTAAGTTGGATGCTCGAGCATGCAGCTCCATTAGTAAAAGTTACTATTGTTCCAAGGGGAAAATCATTAGGTGCAGCATGGTATTTACCAGAAGAACGCCAAATAGTTCATACTGAACAAATGTTAGATGAAATGTGTGCTACTTTAGGAGGAAGAGCATCAGAAAAAATTATGTTTGACAGAATCTCAACGGGCGCTTTAAATGATCTGGAAAAAGTCACACGTCAAGCCAAAGCCATTGTTACCGTATATGGCCTAAACGATAAAATTGGTAATATTACCTATTATGATTCAAGTGGTCAAAGTGAATATAACTTTACAAATCCTTACAGTGAAAAAACTGCTGAGATCATTGACGATGAGATTTCAAGAATAATTGAAGAACAATACCAAAGAGCCATAGATATTTTAAATCATCACAAAAAAGAATTAACCATATTAGCTGAATTGTTAATTGAAAAAGAAGTTATTTTTGAAGATGATCTAAAAAGAATTTTTGGAGAAAGACCTTTTGAAGTAGAACCAGAAGTAAAGAGAGAAAAAAAGAAAGAAAAGAAAAGCGAGGATACAAAAAAAGAAATTTCAGAAAGCGAAATTTCACCTGAAGCTAAGAAATAATCAATTGTTTTTGTAAATTTGGATAATACTAAAAAGATATGAATTTTTTAAAAAAGTTTTTCCAAAATAAAATTATTTCTTTTGACAAAAATGTCAACAAAGAAGATTCCTCTAATTCAGATAATTTTTCTACTGATGAATTATTTGTAAGGAACTTCATATCTAAAGGGGGTAAATTTTTATATTGTTCTAATCCAGATGAAATAAACCAAAATTTATCCCAAATTCTTGAAGAGAATAACTGGAATAATATTGTTTGTTTTAATGAAGAATTAAACCAGATCTTGGCTGATATCAATAGCGCTAAAACTACAAATACTATAAATACACTTCCATTTTTTACCAATTGTGAATCTTTGGTTTCTGAAGATGGAAGCATTATGTTTTCCTCAAAACAATTACGAGAAAAAAAGCTAAAAGATTTACCTAATAATTTTATTGTCTATGCTAAAACGAGTCAACTCGTAAATACAATTAGAGATGGAGTAATGGCTGTAAGAATGAAATCTGAAAAAAATTCACCCACAATTGTCAGTTCTATAAAAGATTATTTACCCGATAAATCAGATGCTGATTTTATGAGCTATGGAAATACAAATGCCAAAACATTATATTTACTGCTATTAGAAGATCTATAATTGATGACAAATTTTACTAATCGCCTTATTTTCGGATTTTTGTATGGTGCTTTAATAATTGCATCATCATTTTTTGGGTCTTATTATTTTTATGGACTGTTTTTTATTTTCATGCTTTTTAGTTTATATGAGTTCTTAAAAATAATTGAATTAAAAAGTGTATATCCATATATTTTAGCGGTAACTTCTTTTATTTCTGCCATTTTATCCAATATTAATTCGATCAAGATTGAGGATGTTCTAATACAAAAAATAATAGTATCTATATTTACATTTGCAATGTTTTTTACTTTTATTTCGGCTTTGGTATCTTCTAGAAAAATTGCAATTCAGTACCTTGGTAAAATATTTTTAAGTTTAATTTATGTCATTATTCCTTTTTCACTTCTGATAAAAATCCCTTATTTAAATTTTAATCACGAATTTAATTTTACAATTGTCTTAGGGATTTTTGTTTTAATATGGAGTAATGATGTTTTTGCTTTTTTTATAGGGAAAAATTTCGGTAAACATAAACTTATCGAACGCATTTCACCCAATAAAACAATTGAAGGTTTTGTAGGTGGTTTTGTTTTTACTTTTATTGCAGGTTTCTTAATGTCAAAATACTGTGACTCACTTTTATCATATCAATGGTTAGCTTTGGCTATTATTGTTAGTGTTTTTGGCGTTTTAGGTGATCTCATAGAATCAATGTTTAAGCGTCAGGCAAAAATAAAAGACAGTAGTAATTTCATTCCCGGACACGGTGGTTTTTTAGATCGACTAGATAGTGTTATATTTGCGTCACCATTTATTTTTCTTTATTTATTTTTAACCATATAGATGTTTCATAAAGAAGGTTATAAAACGATAATTATTGCGTCATTAATTTTGGTTGTATTGCTGTTGCTATTTGAAAATTTTATTTCAATATTATGGCTGCAAAAATTTTTAATGTTAATAGTTTTAATTCTATTTATATTAATACTTTACTTTTTTAGAAACCCAAAACGTACAACAGAACTTAATGAAAACTATATTATCGCGCCTGCAGACGGTAAAGTTGTCGTTGTTGAGGAAGTAATTGAGAATGAGTATTTTAAAGATAAACGAAAACAGATCTCTATCTTTATGTCTCCGCTTAATGTTCATGTAACACGTTATCCAATAGGAGGTAAAATAAAATACAGTAAATATCATCCCGGTAAATATTTGGTTGCCTGGCATCCAAAATCTTCTGAAAAAAATGAACGTACAACCATTGTAGTTCATAATAATAATTTAGGTGATATTTTATACAGACAAGTGGCAGGAGCTATGGCAAGAAGAATCGTTAACTATGCCCATGTTGATCATATAGCTGTTCAAGGAGATGATGCCGGATTCATTAAATTTGGATCAAGAATTGATGTTTTCTTACCTTTGGATATGGAAGTTAAAGTAAAACTTAATGATAAAACTGTAGGTGGAAAAACTATTATTGCATCGATTAGATGAACGAATTAGATAAAAAATTCGAAAAAGCTTTTAAAATAGCCTCTAAGATGACTGAAAAGTTACCTCCCGATACGATGCTTCAATTTTATGCATATTACAAACAAGCAACAATAGATACCCCTTTTTATTTGCCGTCAGGCGATGATGAAATGAAAAATGCTTTTAAATTAAATGCATGGTTCCAGGTAAATCATCTTACATCTGATGAAGCCAAAAAAAAATATATAGAATTGGTAGAAAAATACAATCAAATAAAACTATAATAATCCAACTACTTTTATGAAAAAATCCTTGATCTACATAGCCTTTAGCTTTTTATTAATATTTTCATATTCATGCAAAAAAACGACTAAAGAACCTGTTCAAAAATCTAATTATACTATTGAAAAAGAAAATATTACACTAAGTTGGACAGCTTATAAAACTACTGAAAAAGTTCCTGTTAAAGGTACTTTTAAAGAAATTGAAATTGAAAATATAACAAAAGGTGTAAATCCAGTTGAAGTCATTAATGATGTAAAATTTAGCATTCCAGTTAATAGCATTTATAGTAAAGATTCTATTCGCGATTTTAAATTGCGGGAATCATTATTTGGCACTATGAAAAATACTTCCAAAATTAAAGGTACCATCAACATTGATAATAATGGTAAAGGAGAAGCAACAATATCATTAAATGGATTAAATAAAACAATTCCCATTTCATATGAAATCCATGGAGAGAATATTAAAATCAATGCTAAAATTGATCTTAATAATTGGCAAGCACAAGCTGCTATTGCTGCTTTAAATGAAGTTTGTAGTGAAAAACATAAAGCAGCTGACGGTGTTAGTAAAACATGGAGTGAAGTTGATATAGAAGTGAATATAAAAACTACAAAGAACAATTAACGATTCACACTATTTTAATCCTTTTAAACTTTCATTTATTGTCAAAATTTTCGCTAGAGCATCCGCCTTTTTTTTACGTTCAGCTGCAATAACTTGTTCAGGTGCATTATTTACAAAACGCTTATTACTTAATTTCTTTTGTACTGATACTAAAAAACCTTCAGCATATTTTAATTCACCTTCTAATTTCTTAATCTCTTCCTCAATATTGATATTATCTCCCATTGGGATAAAATATTCATTAGATTTTACTCTAAAGGAAAGAGCTCCTTCTTTCTTTTTATCGATATATGCTAACTTAGAAATATTCCCCAGTTTTTGAATGATCACATCAAAATCGGTATGCGTATTTTCATTATTTAAAACAAATAATTCAACAGAATCCTTATTAGGAATATTCTTTTCTTTACGGATCGTTCTAATTCCAGAAATAATTCCTGCAGTAAATTCAAATTCTTTTACCAAATCATTATTTGCATTTTCAATTTTTGGCCAAGGCGAAATGATCAAAGCTTCATCAGTTGTTCTATCACCTATTAATTGCCAAATTTCTTCTGATACAAATGGCATAAAAGGATGTAAGATCTTTACAATTTTTTCAAAGTTATCAAGAGTTTGCTTATAAGTTTTAGCGTCGATTGGGCTTTGATAAGCTGGTTTGATCATCTCTAAGTACCATGAAGAAAAATCATCCCAAATAAATTTATAAGTCGTCATCAATGCCTCTGAAATCCGATAATCTTCATAAGATCTTTCCAGGTCTTTAAGAACTTTTGCTAATTTAGCATCAAACCATTTAATTGCCTGAGCTGCAGAACTTGGTTGTTCAATTTCTTTTGATACTTCCCAACCTTTCACCAAGCGAAAAGCATTCCATATTTTATTTGAAAAATTACGTCCTTGTTCACATAGCTCTTCATCAAATGGCAAATCATTCCCTGCAGGGGAAGTAAGCAACATCCCTACTCTAACTCCATCAGCACCATATTTATTCATCAAGCCTATTGGATCGGGTGAATTTCCTAAAGATTTTGACATTTTTCTACCAAGCTTATCACGAACAATTCCTGTAAGATAAACTTTTGAAAATGGTTTTTCACCCCTATATTCATAACCGGCAATGATCATTCTCGCTACCCAAAAGAATAAAATTTCAGGAGCTGTAACAAGATCGCGGGTTGGATAATAGTATTCAATGTCCTTATTCTCAGGATTACGAATACCATCAAAAACAGATATTGGCCATAACCAGGAAGAAAACCAGGTGTCTAAAACATCTTCTTCCTGTTTTAGATCTTCAATTTTAAAATTTTTACCAATTTTATTCTTTGCTAGTATGGCTGCTTCATCCCTTGTTGAAGCAACTACAAAATCATTTTGACCATCACCGTAAAAAAATGCCGGAATACGATGACCCCACCATAATTGTCTGGAAATATTCCAATCGCGAACATTTTCCATCCAATGGCGATAAGTATTTTTAAACTTTTCAGGAACCAATTTTATATCATCTTCCATCACTGCCTTTAAAGCAGGTTCTGCTAGGTCTTTCATTTTTAAAAACCATTGGATAGAAACTTTTGGTTCGATGATAGATCCCGTTCTTTCTGAAGTCCCAATTTTATTTTTATAATCTTCAATCTTAACCAAATGACCAAGTGATTCTAACTCTTTGATAATTTCTTTGCGTACAACAAATCTATCTTTACCTTGATAATGTAAACCATATGAATTTAAAGTAGCGTCATCATTAAAAATATCAATTACTTTTAATTCATGCCTTTCTCCTATCTCTTTATCGTTTATATCATGCGCAGGAGTAATCTTCAAACATCCAGTTCCAAATTCCATATCAACATATTCATCTTCTATAATTGGTACAATTCTATTTACTAAAGGAACAACGACTTTTTTTCCTTTTAAATGTTTGAATCTCTCATCATTTGGATTGATACAAACTGCAGTATCGCCCAAAATAGTTTCCGGACGCGTAGTTGCAATGGTTACAAAATCATCTTCACCCTCAATTTGATATCGAAAATAATATAATTTGCCATTCTTTTCAATATGAATTACCTCTTCATCTGAAACTGTGGTTTTTGCTTCCGGATCCCAGTTAACCATTCGATAACCTCTATATATCAGTCCTTTATTATAAAGATCAATAAAAACTTTAGTAACCGATTCTGACATATCTTCATCCATCGTAAACTTTGTGCGTTTCCAATCGCATGAAGCACCCAATTTCTTTAACTGTTCTAAAATAATTCCGCCATGTTTATGAGTCCAATCCCAGGCATGTTCTAAGAATTCTTCTCTTGAAATATCATTTTTATTTATACCCTCATCTTTCAGTTTTGCAACAACTTTTGCTTCTGTAGCAATTGAAGCATGATCGGTACCGGGAACCCAACAAGCATTAAATCCTTTCATTCTGGCTCGACGAATCAAAACATCTTGAATGGTATTATTTAACATATGACCCATATGCAAGACACCTGTAACATTGGGTGGTGGTATTACAATTGTGTATGGCTCACGATCATCAGGAGTTGAATAAAAATAGTCATTCTCCATCCAATAGTTATACCACTTTTCTTCAACGTTTACAGGATTGTATTTTGATGGGATATTCATATATTAAAAATTTTAAAAAACGTTTGCAAAATTACAATTTTACGCAATATATTTGCTTCGTTTTAGTTACTATTTTAATATAAAAAGTATTATTTTTACATCAAAATCAAAATCATGAAAAAAATACTATTAATAATTTTTGTTGGAATTTTATCTATTTCGATAAATGGACAAACCCAAGAAGAAATTAAAAAAGATTTTACCGGTCCGGTTTTTGAATTTGAAAATGAAGTTATTGACTATGGAGACATCCTTAAAAATAGCGATGGAAATAGAGTTTTTACATTTAAAAACGTTGGAAAATCACCTTTAATTATTTCGTCTATCAGATCTAGTTGTGGTTGTACAGTACCTTCAAAACCAAAAGAACCAATCTTACCTGGCAAAACGGGTGAGATTAAAGTAAAATATGCTACCAATCGCATTGGCCCTTTCTCTAAAACAATTACTATAACTTCTAATGCTTATAAAACAAAGAAAATGCTTTCTATAAAAGGAAGGGTTTTAGACAAAGAAGCTGATAATGCATTAGAAAAAAAGAAAAGTATCGTTTCTGAAAATTAAAAAAAACCGTTAAACGGGCTTTTTTTATATTAAATTTTATGACTATCGGATAGTTTGCACATTCTTTTTCCATTGACAAGAAACAGAGGTAATTAGAACTCTATCAAAGACTGAATCGAAATATCTTCTGTTAAATTTGTAGCAATATTCATCAAGATAGCTTT
>DAOUPQ010000036.1 GCA_030626085.1 Flavobacteriia bacterium | reverse complement strand
TTACCTTTTAGATTTTGCAGACTTAAATTTTTATCAGAAATTGTATCCAGTAAAGTAAAATCAGGAGCAATTGTTCCCAATGCCAACATATTTGAAGGTGTGTTTGCCATTTTTTAATCTTTTATAGTTCAAATTTATTAAAAATGAAGCAAAAAGATACAGTAACTTTTGATGATTTTCAAAAAGTTGATATCCGAATAGGTACAATCATCAAAGTTGAAGATTTTCAAAAAGCAAGAAAACCGGCATATCAATTAAAAATTGATTTTGGCGAAATAGGAATTAAAAGATCAAGTGCTCAGATTACTACACTTTATTCCAAAAAAGAACTTCTAAAAAAGCAGGTCATTGCAATTATAAACTTTAAACCTAAACAAATTGGTAATTTCATGAGTGAATGCTTAATATTAGGTGTACAAAATGGTGAAGATGTTGTACTTTTACAAACGCATGAAACCGCAAAAATCGGCAATAAAGTTTTATAATATTTTAATGGTTATAAAAATTAACATCAATGTCAATTAATCAAAAGTTAGCACTTCTATCCAGCACACTTCAAGGAGAATTATTTTTTGATGATCTGTTAAAAAGTATTTATGCTACCGATGGTTCGGTTTACAGAAAACTACCCACAGCTGTTTGTTATCCCAAGAATGATCAGGATATTAAAATATTGATCAAATTTGCCAAGGAAGAAAAAATTACACTCGTACCACGTGCAGCAGGAACCTCTATTGGAGGACAGGTAGTTAGTGACGGAATTATTGTTGATATTTCAAAATACTATACAAAAATATTAGCTTTTGATGAAAAAGAAAAAACTGTTACGGTTCAACCCGGTGTAATTCGTGATGAACTGAACCTGTTTTTAAAACCTTATGGTTACTTTTTCGGGCCAGATACCTCAACATCTAATCGTTGTATGATTGGTGGCATGGTTGGCAACAATTCTTCTGGTTCTACTTCAATTCGTTATGGAGTAACACGAGATAAGGTTTTAGAGATTAAAACTATTCTGTCTGATGGTAGTGATGCTACTTTTAAATCACTCAGTAAATCAGAATTTATCCAAAAGACCAAAGGAAATAGTTTAGAAAATAAAATCTATAAAACCTTTTTTATTGAACTGTCAAAACCCGAAGTAAGGGAAGAGATCATTAAAGAATTTCCAAAGCAAAATATTCACCGTCGCAATAACGGCTATGCTATTGATGATTTGATCAATACTGACGTTTTTAGTGATAGCGACCAAAAGATCAATATTGGAAGATTACTTTGCGGAAGTGAAGGAACCCTCGCCTTTACAACTGAAATTACAGTAAAAGTAGATGACCTTCCTCCAAGTGAAAGCATTATGATAGCTTCGCATTTTGAGAGTGTCAATGAGAGTATGGAAGCAGTGGTTATGGCTATGAAACACAATTTATACATGGCTGAATTAATGGATAAAACCATTTTAGATTGTACGATCAACAACCGTGAGCAAATAAAAAATAGATTCTTTATTAAAGGTGATCCCAAAGCAATTTTAATGCTGGTTGTCTCAAGTAATTCTATAAAAGAAACACAAAAATTGGCCGATGATCTAATAGCAGAACTCCAAAAAAATAATTTTGGTTATGCACACCCAAAATTAACCGGAACCGATATTGATAAAGCGATAAATTTACGTAAAGCCGGCTTAGGTTTACTGGGAAATATAGTTGGTGATGACAAGGCTGTAGCTTGCATTGAAGATACTGCTGTTGAATTAAATGACCTTCCGGAATATATAGAAGAATTTAGCTCAATGATGCAAAATTACGATCAGGATGCTGTTTATTATGCCCATGCCGGTGCCGGAGAATTGCATTTGCGTCCAATCTTAAATTTGAAAAAAAGTAAAGATATTCAACTTTTCAGATCTATTACAACTGATGTAGCAAAATTGGTAAAAAAATACAATGGATCGATGAGTGGCGAACACGGTGACGGAATCGTTCGTGCTGAATTTATTCCGATGATGATTGGTAAAAAGAACTATGAGTTATTGCGTAAAATAAAATTCACTTTTGATCCTGATAATATTTTTAATAAAGGGAAAATTATTGATCCTTTACCTATGGATAAAAATCTTAGGTACGAAGCTGATCGCAAAGAACCTGAAATTGAAACCATATCTGATTTTTCAGACTCAATGGGAATCTTAAGAGCTGCCGAAAAATGCAATGGCTCCGGAGATTGTAGAAAATCTGTTTCAGCCGGAGGAACCATGTGTCCTAGCTACCGTGCTACAAAAAATGAAAAAGATACAACCAGAGCCAGAGCTAACGCCTTACGTGAATTTCTAACCAATTCTGATAAACTTAATAAGTTTGATCACAAAGAATTAAAAGAAGTTTTTGACCTTTGCTTGAGCTGTAAAGCATGTGCTTCAGAATGCCCCAGTAATGTTGACATTGCAGCTTTAAAAGCTGAATTTTTATATCAATATCAAAAAGAAAATGGCATTCCGTTTAGAACCAGAATGTTTGCAAATAATGTAAAATGGAATAAACTGGGAAGCATTGTTCCACAACTCACCAATGCCATTTTAAATACACCAATGGCCAAAAAAGCTTTTGGAATTGCTACAGAAAGAAGCATTCCAAAATTGGCTAACAAAACTTTTTATAAGTGGTATAAAAGGAATAAAAATAAATTCTTAAACAAGGATTTTAGCAATGGAAAAGTTTATTTATTTATGGATGAATACACCAATTTTTATGATGTAAATGTTGGTATTGATACACTTGAATTATTAATTTCATTAAAATATGAAGTGATCATAACAGACCATGAAGAAAGTGGAAGAAGCTTTATTTCAAAAGGTTTGATGGATAAAGCCAAAGAAAAAGCTGATTTTAACATCAATCATTTTAAAGATCTGATCACAAAAAAAACTCCTTTGGTAGGAATTGAACCTTCTACTATTTTAAGTTTTAGAGATGAATATATTCGCCTGGCTGATGATAAACCCACTGCTATTGAATTATCAAAACATAGCTTTACAATTGAAGAATTCATTGAAAAGGAAATTAAAAAAGGAAATATTACTGCTGAATCTTTCACCGAAGAAAAAAAGACTTTAAAGATCCATGGGCATTGTCATCAAAAATCTCTTTCAGGAACAAGTGCTTCATTTGCAATGTTAAATATCCCAAAAAACTATAAGGTAACTGTAATGAATACAGGTTGTTGTGGTATGGCCGGTTCTTTTGGATATGAGAAAGAACACTACAAATTGAGTATGCAAGTTGGTGAAGATACATTGTTCCCAAAAATCAGAAATACTGATAGATCGGTTAAAATAGCAGCCGCAGGAACCAGTTGTCGTCATCAGATCAAAGATGGAACAAAAAGGCGAGCCGAACATCCTGCAAGTATTTTAAGAAAAGCCTTAAAATAATATATATTATTTTTCGTTACTTAATCAGCGTTTATTTGTTAAAAATAGACTTTTTACTATAATTCAATTACTTATGAGTTAATCACTTTATAGTGTTTAACTTTTTTACTATTTTTGTGCTTTTAAAAAAAGGGACATTAACAATTTAACAATAACAAAAATGAAAAATTACAGAAAGCTATTCTTCATAATTTTTTTAGGAATTTTCACTTCAGCATATAGCCAAACCACTCAAAACACAGAGACCAAACAATCACTCAACAACGGTTCTATACAAGATCAATTTGAATATTTATACAAAAAATCCTATTCTTATAAAAGTACTAAATCTATTAAAAAAGTAGAATATCAAAAACTAAAAAGGAATGTATTAGATTCATTGCAAACACTTTCTAAAAAACTGAATGAATCCAAGAGTACCATTGATAGTCAAAATAATGAAATCAACACTTTAAAAGATAATTTAAAAACAACAAATGATAATCTTATAAATATCACCAAAGAAAAAGATGATATTTCGTTTTTGGGCTTTCCCATGACCAAAACTGCTTATAATATGCTAATGTGGTCTATGATCTTTGGACTATTATTATTATTGTTATTTTTTATATACCAATATAAAAACAGTAGAATTGTTACAAAACAAGCTCAAAAAAACTTAAATGAAACAGAGGAAGAATTTGAAACTTTTAAAAGAGTCTCTATAGAGCGTGAACAAAAAGTGAGACGTGAATTACAGGATGAACTCAACAAACAAAAATATAATAAAAAGAAAGGGAATAAGGAATAGATTATATTTTAAAAGAGTAGATTTTTATGGTCTTCTAAGTAACTTAATGTGTTTGGGCCTTCACTAAACAATAAATCTAAAATACTTAAATTTGGTATAAAACCATGTTTATCAGCAAAAACTTGTTGGTATTTATAAAAATCGTATTCTATAGTTGATTTAGCATTAACCAGATATCTAAAATCATGTATGTCAGTATATTCTTCTTGATAATTGTTAGATTTATTATAAGAATACTCATACTGTAAAAGATTAAAAATCATTTGATTTAACTCTAAATTCAAATCCATTAAATATTTGTTTTTTTTAAAAAAGACAGGAATTATTTCATCCTCATAAAATTCAAAATATGGAGAAGATCTATACGAAATCTGAATAGACTTTAGATGTAATTTTTGCCATGTAAAACTATTATCGATCTTTACATCTTTTGTTATCTGTCTTCCTCTGTTTTTCGAGTGAATTATAGGAATTGTAAGTAATTGTTTACCATTGGCACCATAAATATAACAACGGTTTCGATAAGTTTGTTTTTGATAATTATCTTCAAATTCAAAGGTTATTTCTTTGCTATTTACCAGTGCAACATATTGTATAATGGGACCAAAATATGTAGGATGTATTATCATAAAGTTTAAAGTTTAAAGGAAAAAGCATAAAGTCTTTATTGAACTTCTCAAATTTGTATTAACTAGTTTTTATTAATATTTTATTATAAAACTTCAATTTATTTCACTTTAGCTCTATCATTCTTCCGTTTAACTATTCTTTCTAAAAACTCATTACTTCTTTCTATTTACACTCCTTTCCTTTTCCTATAAAAATTATAGCCCCATAAAGCCAACATTGCTCCTATAAACCAGTAAAAATAAGAAACTGGTTTTCCACTACCATGAACCGTTGTAAACAATCTCTCCCATCTAATTTTATCCATTCCTTTAGCATCTTTATTCCAGCTAAACCATATAAAAACCGGTTTTCCAACAATATGGTCAAAAGGCACAAAACCCCAATAACGGGAGTCTTCAGAATTATGTCGATTATCACCCATCATCCAGTAATAATCCTGCTTAAAAGTATAACTTGTTACAGATTTTCCATTAATTAAAATATCATTGCCATTAACTTCTAGATTATTTTTTTCATACTCTATGATAATTTGTTTATAAAATGGTAACGACTCCAGATCTAAATCAACTGTTTTACCCTTTTCAGGAATATAGATCGGACCAAAATTATCTTTATTCCAATCAAGAGATTGAATATTTGGAAAAACATTTTCTCTTTCACCTTTAGGAGAAAGTCTCTTTTCAATATTTTTAACATTAGGATTCTTCTTAAGCAAAGCAGCATCCTCTTCTGTTAGATTTAAAATGTAATTACCATCTTTTAACTGAAAACCTTCTCTAATATGGTACCTGTTTCTCAATACAGTCCCACTTATTGGCCTACCACCTGTATTTACATCATAATAAAGTTGTGTTTTTGCTCTATCGGGTAAAACAGTTTGTTTTCCGTTAATAAAAATATAACCCGCTTTTATTGCTAAAGAATCTCCGGGGATACCTACACAACGCTTAACATAATTAGATTTTTTGTCGATAGGTTTTCTAATCTTTTTATTTGTTTTTCTAAAAAAATATTCAACCGTATCCACTGGCCAACTAAAGACAACAATATCATTTCTTTTGATCTTTTGCAATCCGGGTAAACGCAAATAAGGTAACTGAGGTGTTTTTAAATACGATTTTGTTTTAATGATCGGTAAAGTATCATGAACCATTGGTGCAGCAACAGTGGTCATAGGCACTCTGGCCCCATAATGAAATTTACTTACAAATAAAAAGTCGCCAATCAACAACGATTTTTCTAAGGAAGATGTTGGTATTGTATAGGGTTGCATAAAATAGGTGTGTACTATTGTTGCTGCCACAATTGCAAAAACTATTGAGCTTACCCATTCACCTGCTGCTGTACGTGGTTTTAAACTCCTGTCTTCAATATATTTTACATCAACCATATAGTTGATATAATAAATGTAAAACCCTAAAGTTACGATCACCAAGATGGTATCAATATTAGAATTCTTGCCAAAACTCCTGATGGTTTCTACCCAAATTACCGGAAACATCAATAAATTGATAATGGGTAAAAAAAGTAAAAATACCCACCATCTTGGTCGGTTGATAATTTGCATCAAAACAACTGCATTGTATATGGGTATAGCTGCTTCCCATGCTTTTCTGCCTGCTTTGATATATAATTTCCAGGTTCCCAAAAAGTGTATCACTTGAATTACCAAGAAAAATAAAAACCATTGTTGTAAGGTCATAATTTTATATTTTCAATTTAATTATTCTATTTATTGATTAGTACTTAATACCAATAGATTGTTACATCAACATTACCACCTATCACTATTAATTATAAATTTTTATGATCATTTTAATCACTTAAATTATCAATCATTTTATCTTTTAGTTTATATCCTTTTTCTAAAGCAATTTTTTCTATTGCTTTACCCATTTTTCCATATCCTAATAATGCTATTTTCAAACCATTTTAAAATTAAAAATCATACTTAATATAAACTCCGGCAACTGTACTATTATCAACCGGATTAATAAATAATGCGGGTTTAAATGATAGATTTTTATTAAAAGCTTTATCGTCTAAATGGGCATCAACATTTGCTTCAATAATATTTAGTGCATATATACCAATTGTAATAAAAAGTGATAGATCTCTATTCTTTTTATAAATATTCTGAGCTCTGAGCAAACCTTCATTACTTACATAAGGATTGGGATCTACGCCATCAAATTCATCTGGATAACCCGCAATTCTTTGTTTGTAGGCAGTTTGATACCGATCTAATTGTTCTTTATTAGTGACATAAAAATACATACCGGTACCCAATGCAGCGTAAACAATAGGAATTTTCCAGTATTTTTTATTGTAAGCTTGCCCTAAACCAGGTAAAACAGCTGAATAAAAAGCTGCTTTTGAAGGAGATAAAGGATCTATCTGTTGGCTAATTACAGTACTATCAGCTTCAATTATTATATCACTGATTTGCTCCTGACCGAAAATTGGAATTGAGAATATATAAATAAAAAAAACACTATAGAAAGCTGATTTTAACATTTATTCCAGTAATTTTTTAATACGAATAAAATCCTCTTCGGAATGAAATGGTATAATTATATTTCCTTTTTCTTTACCAAAAATCTTAACTTCTACTTTTTGTCCAAAAAAGCTACTGATCTCTTTAATATTATTTTTTACAAATTTAGGCAACTCTACCTGAGTTGTTTGTTTATTTTTTATTGTTTTACCTTCTCTTACTTTTTTAGCCAGTTGCTCAGTTTGACGAACTGATAATTTATTTTTTATAATATTTTCGTAAATCTCTAATTGTGTATTTTGATCAAAAATAGTTATCAAAGCTCTACCATGCCCCATACTTAAAAATCCATCTCTTATCCCTGTTTGAATAATTGGATCTAATTTTAATAACCTGAGGAAATTTGCAATAGTTGATCGATTTTTACCAATTCTCCTACTCAATTCTTCTTGTGTAAGTTTAATTTCATCAATTAATTGTTGGTATGAAAGTGCAATTTCAATGGGATCCAGATCAGTTCTTTGAATATTTTCAACCAAAGCCATCTCTAGCATCTCCTGATCATTCGCAATTCTCACATAAGAGGGTATGGTTTTTAATCCGATTAATTTTGAAGCTCTAAAACGTCGCTCACCACTAACCAGCTGAAATTTATTGCCTTCTAATTTTCTAACCGTTATGGGTTGAATTACACCCAATTCTTTAATCGAACTGGCTAATTCGCGTAAAGCATTTTCATTAAAATATGTACGAGGTTGAAAAGGATTTACAGAAATTGCATTTAGATCGATCTCTAAAATACTACCAACAACTTTTTCGGCATTTTTATCTTTAATCGTCATGATATCATCATTGGTATCTTTTAATAAGGCTGACAAACCTCTTCCTAATGCTTGCTTTTTTATTGCTTTAGCCATTCTCGCCGTTCTTTTTAATTATTTCATGCGCTAAGTTTAGATAATTAACTGCGCCTTTACTTGTTGCATCATAAGCTATGATGCTTTCTCCATGACTGGGTGCTTCACCCAATCTGATATTTCGTTGAATAATGGTTTTAAAAACCATATTTTGGAAATGTTTTTTTACCTCAGAAACTACCTGATTTGATAAACGCAATCTCGAATCGTACATTGTTAATAACATACCTTCAATTTCAAGATCAGGATTGTGAACTTTTTGAATACTCTTGATCGTATTTAATAATTTCCCTAAACCCTCTAAAGCATAATATTCGCATTGAATAGGAATTATAACCGAATCAGCTGCTGTTAGTGCATTTAATGTGATCAAACCCAGAGAAGGAGCGCAATCGATCAAAATATAATCATAGTCGTCTTTTATTTCCTGAACAGCTTGCTTCAACATATATTCACGATCATCACGATCAACTAATTCAATTTCAATGGCAACCAGATCAATATGAGCAGGAACAATATCAACATTGGGAGAATTGGTCTTTTCAATTGTTTCTTTAATATTTATTGAATGTTCTATAACTCTATAAGTACCCAATTCAACTCCCTCAACATCAATTCCTAAACCAGAAGATGCATTGGCTTGTGGGTCAGCATCGATCAATAAAATCTTTTTTTCTAAAACACCTAAAGCAGCAGCCAGATTAACCGTTGTTGTGGTTTTGCCAACTCCTCCTTTTTGGTTAGCAATTGCTATAATTTTTCCCATTAAATCAAATGAATTTTTAAAGCTGTAAAAATACGATTATTTATGAGCTTTTAAAATGAAGTTTTTAACAAATGGTTGATTAAATATTCAAAATTTAATATTTAAAAATCATTTCAAGGATTTAATATATTTTTTCACTAGCAAAAGATTGATTTCTATTTCAATTACAAAAAAACTAAAGCATAATAAAAATTTCTTGAACATCCCTGATTATTGACCAGTTTTTTAATATTTTATTATCAATAACAGTAAAATGATATTAACTTTAAAAATTTTTCTCGCAAAGGATGCAAAGGTATTATGCAAAGATTGGGAAGAAATATTAGTTTCATTCTGTCTCTCCATTGCTCCATCTCTATGGAGGCTTCCAACTTTTTACTTATTTTTCTTACTTCTAATCATCATTTCTAACATATCCCACATTTGCTCCGGAATTTTTTCTAACATATTGAACTCCCCTGCGCCCTGAAGCCATTCTCCTCCATCAATTGTAACTACTTCCCCATTTATGTATGAAGAAAAATCAGACATTAAATACGCTGCCAGATTTGCAAGTTCCTGATGCTCACCTACCCTACGCAAAGGTATCTTTTTTGTCATATCAAATTCCTTTTTTAAATCTCCGGGTAATAATCTGTCCCATGCTCCTTTTGTTGGAAACGGACCTGGGGCTATTGCGTTAAATCGTATACCGTATTTTGCCCATTCAACTGCTAATGAACGAGTTAAAGCTAATACTCCTGCTTTGGCTGTTGCCGATGGCACCACATAAGCAGAACCTGTCCATGCATAGGTAGTTACAATATTTAAAACTGTAGCCCTTTCTTGTTTTATCTTTATCCAGTGTTTACCAAAAGCCAAAGTACAATTTTTAGTTCCTTTTAAAACAATATCAATAATGGTATCAAATGCATTTGCCGAGAGCCTTTCAGTTGGACTGATAAAATTGCCGGCAGCATTATTGAGTAATCCATCAACCTTGCCAAATTTATCCAATGAGGCTTTTAGCATTTCTTCAACCTGATCATAATGCCTAACATCGCATTGTAAAGGTAAAACTTCTCCTCCTGTTTTATCTTCTAATTCTTTAGCCGTGTTTATTAACTTCTCTAAATTTCTGGAAGTAATTACAACTTTGGCTCCTAATTCTAAAAAGTATGTTGTCATGGCTTTTCCTAAACCACTTCCACCACCTGTAACTACAAAAACTTTGTCTTTTAAGCTACCTTCTTTTAACATGGGTTGTGTGTATTGCATTTTTTAAATTTTAACGAGAGAACGTGAAATTAATGCTTTTTTTTAAATAAGAATAGTATTAATGTAAATTAGTAAAATAAGTATTGAATTTTTTCTTTTCTAACGATACCAAACTATTTTAACTCATAAAGAATTTTACAATGGAAACAACTGTTTGGTTATAATTTAAAAAAAATAAATGATATCTAATCTTTAATATTTATAACTGCACTAACAGCATCTTTTACTTTGTCACGTTCAGGATAAAAAATATAAGGAGAATTTACCTGGAATTTTTCTACAAATTCATCTAAATATTTTCCTCTTACAATTAGTATTATCGGTCTTGATTTATCTTTCAATAATTCTTTTACTTCTAATGACCAGCCTTTGCCATCTAGCTCTAGACGCCCAACTTCATCAACAATTATTACATCTTTCCTATTGGAATGAATTATTCTTTGTAAAATATTTTTTCCAAATTCTAAACCTTTGTTTAATAGAAAAAATCTTCCAACTTTTTGAGCATTTTCCTTAGGTTCTCTGTAAGAGATCCTAAAACTTTTATCAGTGCTAAGATCTTTAAGAATATGTCCTTTTATTTGTTCGCCTTCATATAAAGAATCCGCTATAAAGCCTACTTGTACTATAGTTTTTTCCTGGAGTGATATTTGTATTTTACTCAGAAAATTGGTCTTCCCACTTTGAGTATCTCCCGTAATAATAATAACATTACTATTGATCTGATCTTCAAAAGTAGTAAGTAATTTATCAGCCTGATTCAACATCAATGGGAAAAACTCTAGGGGAGATCTAATACTTTTTTCGGGATTGGCAATTTTCATAACCGAAGGCAAACTAGAAAAAGACAACTCCATTGCCCAATATAAATTTCTTAGTCCTTTATTGTAAAGTAAGTTCTTTACAAAAGGATTTTTCAGCTCCACACTTAAAGCAGAAAAACCAACGATCATCATTGCTGCACGAAGTGTAATTTTATAACCTACTATTATTCCTTCAATACTAAAAATATCACCCGAAGTAAACTTGTTCCAAAATAGAGAAGAGATAAAAGTTATGGCCAATAACTGTAGCCAAAATTTCTTCTTTCGCAAATGAAAAACAGCTTTATCATAATACTTTACAACAAAAAAGATATATGTTAAAGAAACGAGTGTACTCAGCCAAAGAGGAGAATAATTTATTACAAAAATTCCGGTTATCAGCAACACAAGATGTAATGTTAAAAAGAAGAGAGAATATTCTTCATTTTCATTTTTAATCACTTTTTTGTGATTAAAATCTATATCAATTTTTTCATTACTTTGGATTTTTATTGCTTTTTTGGCTACAAAATAACCAATGGTTCCTCCTATTGCTCCCGCTATAAAATACACAGATGAAACCAGAATAATTAACCAAAAGACTGACAAATTTTCAATACCGGCTTTTTTTACAAGAAATTGATAGAAATCATCTAAAACTTTAACTAAATCCCAGCCGTAGATAATTAGCATCATTACAACCTTGTGAAGTAATGCACTAAATACTGCCAAACCTCCGGCAATTATATAGGATATTAAATTTCTACCCAATAATAAGGTGAAAAATTCAATAAAAAGAGCCTCGGTAAAAATTCCAACCATTGGTCCAATAATAATTCCACTTGGAGATACTGCTTTTAACAAAGCCGTTATTAAACCTGCACGCCATATCAGTCCTCTTTGTTTCCACATATACTGAAATGAAACCATAATGGCAACACCCATAGATGCTAAAATCGTACCTGAAAATGGAATTCTCATATTGTGAAAAAAGCTTCCTACAATAATTTCAAAAGAAGCCCAAAAACTTGCCATTACAGCTGCTTTAATCCAAATATTATTTGTGCTTTTTTGCATTAAGAACCATTCTTTTTTAGAGAGTATAGCTTAAATATTTTCTTTATAGAAATGAAAATCTATTCAGAATATATTTATTATCACACTTTTAAAGCCACCTGCTCAGCTGATGAATGAGGTTTTTTTGGCTATACTTTTTTAATTAAAAAAATCACTCTTTAATACCTTCCAGATCTAACATAAATGCATAATCTATTGCCGTTTCCTTTAAGGAATTAAATCTCCCTGAAGCACCACCATGACCAGCATCCATATTTGTATGCAAAAACAATATATTATCACCTGTTTTGTTTACTCTTAATTTAGCAACCCATTTGGCAGGTTCATAATATTGCACTTGAGAATCGTGTAAACCAGTAGTTACCAAGATGTTAGTATATTCTTTCTTTTCAACATTATCATAAGGGGAATAAGATAACATATAATCATAATAGTCCTTTTTATTAGGATCTCCCCATTCGTCATATTCAGAAGTTGTAAGCGGAATAGTATCGTCTAACATGGTTGTCATCACATCAACAAATGGCACAGCTGCTACTA
>DAOUPQ010000066.1 GCA_030626085.1 Flavobacteriia bacterium | reverse complement strand
GAAAAAACATTTACTATGGATACCATTTTAAATGCTGTTTTAAATAATTTTGAAGGTGAAGAGATCTTACGACAAACCATTGTCAATAAAACACCTTTTTTTGGAAATGATGATAATTATGCCGATGATATCGCCTTGCAAATTTATAACGATCTTTTTAAAGCTATTGATGGAAAACCAAATATTAAAAGAGGCTCTTATCATTTAAACATGTTATCAACTACTTGTCATGTTTATTTTGGAAAAGTAATGGGTGCAACTCCAAATGGAAGATTGGCGTATAAATCGATTTCTGATGGAACATCACCATCTCATGGTTGTGATATTAACGGACCTTCAGCTGTAATCAGATCTCTTACTAAGTTAGATCATGTAAAATCCGGAGGAACATTATTAAATCAACGTTTTTTACCAAGTTTGTTGAAAAGAGATGAAGATCTTGTTAAGTTGAGTAATCTTATTAGAACCTATTTTGCCTTAGGCGGACATCATATTCAATTTAATATTGTAGATACAGCAACTCTTTATACAGCTCAGGAAAATTCGGAAGATTATAAAGATCTTTTAGTACGAATGGCGGGTTATAGTGATTATTTTAATGATATGAATGCCGATCTGCAACAGGAAGTGATCGACAGAACCGAAAATGAATCTTTTTAAATGAACACTGGTTTAATTTTCGATATTAAAAAATATGCGATAAATGACGGTCCGGGAATACGACTGACTGTTTTTTTTAAAGGTTGTAATCTGGCTTGCGAATGGTGTCATAATCCGGAAAGTATTTCTTTTGAAGTTCAGAAAATGTACACAGTCTCAAAGTGTATTGGGTCTTTAAAATGTGTGGATAATTGTCCGAATGGAGCTCTAAAAATGACAAGTGAAGGTATTATAACCGATTATGATATTTGTAATTTATGTGGCATTTGTGCTGAAGTTTGTCCTACTAAAGCTTTTGAAATGATGGGAGAACAGAAATCAGTTGATGAATTAATGAGTATAATTGATAACGAAGCTACTTTTTTTGATCAGTCGGGTGGAGGTGTTACCTTTTCAGGAGGAGAACCTTTGATGCATTCTGAATTCTTGCTGGAAATATTAAAAGCTTGTGGTAAGCATTATTATCACAGAGTGGTTGATACTACGGCATTTTCAAATTTAAATATCATTTTGGAAGTAGCTGAACATACCGATTTATTTTTGATCGATCTTAAAGTAATGGATCCGAAATTGCACAAAAAATATACAGGTGTGGGTAATGAAAAGATATTAAATAATATTACCGAATTGGCGAAAACAGATGTTGATATTCTCTTTAGAATACCTTTGATAAAGGGTGTAAATACATCGAAAGATAATATTAAAAAAACAGCTGATTTCATTAATTCTTTAGAAGGAAACAGAAATACAATCAACCTGTTACCTTATCATAAAATTGCTGAGAATAAATACAATAAATTGGGGTTTACTGATAATTTTATTGAATTTGATACTTCTAATGAAAGAGAGATAGAGGAGATTATTTCTATTTTTAAAACCTATGGGATTAAAGCAAGTTTAGGGGGTTAAACAGAACTTTATTCTTTTATAAAAATAACCATCCCATGATCAATACAATTGTAATTCCGGTTAATCCCTGTAGAAAAGTTGAAACAGTTTGACTTTTTAAAGCTGTAGCAGTATCCATTTCTGTAAATTGGGCAACCACCCAGAAAAAACTATCATTTAAATGAGAAACTGTCATTGCACCGGCACCAACAGATAAGACTGTTAATGCTCTGCCCAGTGTAGAATCCAATCCAAATGATGCTAATGTAGGCGCAATAATGGCAGCAGTTGTAATAATAGAAACTGTAGAAGAGCCTTGAGCCGATTTTAATACTGCTGCAATAATAAAAGGCAGTAACAAACCGATGTGCATATCTGAAAAAATTGAGCCAATAATATCTCCAACTCCGGTTGCTCGAAGTACTGCACCAAACGCACCACCAGCCCCTGTGATCAATATGATTATTCCGGCTTCTTTTAAACCGCTGGTAACCCAGTTAAGATGTGTTTCTTTTGTTTTTTTATTTTTTAGTCTAAATGCTAGAAAAACACCTACAAATAAAGCAATAATCGGATTTCCTATAAAATTAAAAATTGATAGCACAGTTCCTTCTCCCAAAGGATAAGTAGGGTAATTTGCAATTGATTTAAGTGCAATTAATAGAATTGGTATTATAATTGGGCTAAAAGCTAAACTTGTTTTAGGAAGTTTTTCAAGTTTGGTAGCTGTAACATTATTTTCATTTTTTTTTGTTTTAACTCTTTTGCCAATGTATTTTGCCCAAAAAAGTCCTACAAATGAAACCGGAATTGCAACAAGCAAACCGAGTAATATAACCAAGCCCAGATCAGCATCAAGTGCTGCTGCTGCAGCTAATGGTCCCGGAGTGGGCGGCACAAATACATGTGTAGCATATAAACCGGCAGCTAATGAAACACCTAAAACTACCAATGGAATTTTAGAATTTTTGCTAATGGCTTTATTTAAAGGTGAAAGAATGATAAAACCTGAATCGCAGTAAACCGGAATAGAAACAATAAATCCTGTAATATTCATTGCAAGTGCCGATCTTTTCTTTCCGATAACTTTTAGAACGGATTTTGCCAATGTTTTGGCACCGCCGCTTTTTTCGAGATAAGCACCGATTATTGTTCCAAAAGCAATAATTATACCTATACTGCCAAGTGTTTTTCCAAATCCTTCTGTTAAAGTTTTGATTACTTCTGATTCGTTAAGTCCGCCCACAAATCCCATGACAATGGCTGCCAATAACAAAGATAAAAAAGGATGAAAATTAAACTTGGTAGCAGCAATAACCATTAAAATAACGACAATAATAAGTACAATTAGTATTTCCATTCTATTTATTTTTTTATAAAGATAAGGTTTTGTTTTAATCTCTTTTTTATTCAGAATTAATAATTAATTTAAAAAATAAAGAGATAGGGAATATTTAAAAACAAAAGTTTTATAACTTTATGCCCATAGTTTTTTATTCAAAAAAACTGTAATTTTGTGCAATATTAAATTGACTATTAAAAATTATGAATATAAATAAGGCAAAAGAAAATTTAAAGGAAGCTGGTTTTTTAGAATTAGATACGCCAAAAGACTTAGACTATGTCAAGGAAATTTTAAAGCTTAAAAAAGAAAAAAATGCAGTGATCTTAGCGCATTATTATCAAGAACCTGCTATACAAGATATTGCTGATTTTGTTGGTGATAGCTTACAATTATCTTATAAAGCAAATGAAGTAGATGCTGATCTGATCGTTTTTGCAGGGGTTCATTTTATGGCTGAAACAGCTAAAATATTAAATCCTGATAAAAAAGTTGTTTTACCCGATCTAAACGCAGGTTGTTCTTTGGCAGAATCTTGTGAAGCTAAGGATCTACAAGCTTTTAAAGATAAACATTCTGATCATCTGGTAATTACTTATGTAAATACTTCTGCCGAAGTTAAAGCGATTAGTGATATATGTTGTACTTCATCAAATGCCAAAAAAATTGTTGAATCTGTACCTTTAGACCAACCTATAATTTTTGCTCCTGATAGAAATTTAGGTGCCTGGATAAAAAAAGAAACAGGTAGAGATATGTTACTTTGGGATGGTGCCTGCGTGGTGCATGAAGCTTTTTCAATTGATAAATTGCTCAAAACTTATAATGCACATCCCAATGCAAAAATTATAGCACATCCTGAATCGGAAGATCATATTTTAAAAACTGCTGCTTATATTGGTTCAACTTCAGGGTTGATCAATTATGCTAAAACTAATCCTGCTAAAGAATTTATCGTTGCCACTGAAGCCGGGATCTTACATGAAATGCAAAAAGAAGTTCCTGATAAAAAATTAATACCTGCACCGGCTGTAGAAGATAATAGTTGTGCTTGTAGTGAATGTCCGTATATGAAGTTGAATAATATGAAAAAATTATATTTGTGTATGAAATATGAATTACCAGAAATTATAGTACCAGAAGATATTCAGAAAAAGGCATTGATACCAATACAAAGAATGCTAGAAATTTCAGCGCGATAAGATGAGTTATTTTCATTCAGATATTTTGATCTTAGGTTCGGGTGTTGCCGGACTTACAACGGCTATTTTAACTGCAAAAGCTTTACCCGAAAAAAAAATAATTGTCATAACAAAAGCTGAAAAAAACGAATCTAATACAAAATATGCGCAAGGAGGAATAGCTGCAGTATGGGATAAATTGGATTCTTTTGAAGATCATATCAATGACACCATTGTTGCGGGTGATTTTATAAATGATCCTGAAGTAGTAAAGATGGTGATTGAAGATGCTCCTGATTGCATGAAACAACTCATAGAATGGGGTGCTGATTTTGATCACAATAAAAAGGGAGATCTTGATCTTGGAAAAGAAGGAGGACATTCTACGCATCGGATTTTACATCATAAAGATATAACCGGATTTGAAATTGAAAAAACCTTATTGGAACAGGTTAATTCCTTAAATAATATTACTTTATTACCTTTCCATTTCGCAATTGATCTTATTACAGATCATCATATTGAAAAAAATGTTTCGAAAAAGGATTTAAGTTGTTATGGAGCTTATATCTTAAATGAAAAAACCAATCAGATTGATACCTTTTTGGCTGCAAAAACTGTAATGGCAGCAGGTGGTTCAGGACAGGTTTATGCATCAACAACAAATCCAAAAGTGGCAACAGGTGACGGAGTAGCAATGGCGTATAGAGCAAAGGCAAAAATTGAAGAAATGGAATTTGTTCAATTTCATCCTACGGCTTTATTTGAACCGGGTGAAAGTCCGGCGTTTTTAATATCTGAAGCAGTAAGAGGTCTTGGCGCATATTTGAGAAATAAAAAAGGGAAACGGTTTATGCTTGATGTAGATAAAAGAGCTGAATTGGCACCAAGAGATATTGTTGCAAGAGCCATAGACAATGAGTTGAATATCTCCGGTGAACGCAATGTTTATTTAGATTGTACACATTTAGATTATGATGCATTTATCAAACATTTTCCTAATATTAATAATAAATGCCTGAGCAAAGGAATTGATATTAAACGTGATTTTATTCCGGTTATACCAGCATCTCATTACTTATGTGGTGGTGTTTCAGTAAATAAAAAAGGTAAAAGTTCGTTACAAAATCTATTTGCCTGTGGCGAATGTTCGAGAACCGGACTGCATGGAGCCAACAGGCTTGCTTCAAATTCATTATTAGAAGCATTGGTATATGCCAAAAATATAGCAAAAGAGATTATTGACCATAAGGAGTTATTAAAACCTGTTAAAAAAAATATTCCTGAATGGAATGAGGAGGGTACAACAATACCCGAAGAATTGGTATTGATATCACACAATATAAAAACGGTACAAAATATTATGAGTGATCTTGTGGCTATTGTTCGTACGGATGACAGACTTCAAATGGCTTTAGATCATTTAAATTATATCTACCAGGATACTGAAAAGTTATATTTAAAATCAAAATTATCACCACAACTTTGTGAATTGCGAAATTTAAATGCTATTGCCTATTTAATAGTAAAACAATCACAAGCAAGAAAAGAAAACAGAGGAGCTTTTTATAGTTTGGATAATTTGTAAATACACCTTCTCAGTTGGTCGCTGCAACAAGAGTAGTTGCTATCGCAACTTCAATTTACTCTTTAAAAAGTTTTTGCTTATAATTTTAAATGTTTTTGTCGAATACTAACTGCTTTTATTGAATATATTAAGAGGATTATTATAGAAATTGTAACTGCCAATACACCAATAATTAATAAGAATTTAGACATTGTATCGGCATCAGATTTTAATGATTTTAGAATACCAGAAAACAAGAATAACAATACACCTATATATTGAAAAACAATAGAAATACTCAATTTTTTGAGTTGGGTTAATTTTGCACTTATGATGTTTAAGTTTTTGTTTTCCTGTTCACTTAAATTTGAAATTTCATTATTTAATTCTAACATAATATTCGAAGAGGATGTAATAATTATTGCAATCCCAGGAATAATTGTCATAGGTATATACCATTCCATAAAAATATCTTTTAATTTTTTAATTGGACAAGTGAAATGGAATTTCCTTACTAACTAAGATAAATTACATGTAGATTTATTTCGTTTAAGTTGACAATCAATGAAACACAACTACTTGCTGTAACTGTTAACTAAAACTACCTAAAACTCCATTTTTTATAATCAGAAGAACTTTCTAATTTACTCTCTAATTCATCGGGTAAGATGGGAAAGAAATCAATATTTGTGAGGCTTTCTATTTCATCAATAGAAGTAACAAAATCGTATAATGGGGCATCACTTTCTTTATGAGGAATTAAAAAAGCAATAGCTTTTATTTCAGGCTCTCTGTAATCTAAAATAATTTTATAAAAATAATCTGGAACGGCAACAGCTTCATAACCAATAGTTTCAAGATCCATTGTAAGTATACCACCGGTTATTATGTAAAGGTCATCATATTTTTGAACCCAATACCTGGTTTTTTCTTCCAACCGAAGCCAAACACCGGCATTAAAATCATACACTTGTGGTGAAATATTTGAAGTTAAGAAAGTTTCGTTATAAGCTTCAACATTAAATTTTCTATCGGCTGCCGGTAATAAATGCCCTTTGGTATAACCTGAATTTTTAAAATTTCTCCAATCTGCAGAGCCCGTTCTCACTTTGTCATCTTGTATAAAATAAGGTCTCTCTAAGGTTATATAAGAAATATGATCTTTATTAAGTCTGTATGCTACCCATTCGGCTTGTTCATATTTTTCAGCATAAGATAAAGAATAATATTTGTGATATACTATGGCATCAGTTGTAGTAGTTGGTAAATAATTAAAATCAGAATTGATTATTGGTGCAGAATTGTTTTCCTTTCCACATGATAAAAATAGTATCAGTAAAAAGTACACTAAGATCAACCCAATTGGTTTATATGTTTTTATTGATGATTTCATCGGTTTATAATTATTGATTTTTATCGGTCATACTCGCCGGCCGAAGAGGCAGATGGAACATACATATAATCATTTCCTTGTGTGACTATATTTTAGCCATAAATATTTCATTTTTTACTTAACGGAATATGAATAAAGTTATCTGTTTTTTCAAGATGCTGGATTGTATCCATAATGATTTTTGGAGGTATTGTTAATTTTCTTTTCTTCAGATCTAACCAGGCGCCAAACACTTCAATTTCAGCTGCTAATAAACCATCTTGTCTATAGATCTTATGATCGAATTTAAATCTTTCTCCATTTGTTGACAAACCTCTTGTGAATATTTCTACGGTGATATCTTCACTGATATTTATTTCTTTAAAAAACTTTGTATTTTCACTGAATAATACCGGACCAATATTTTGTTGATTGAATTCAGTTAAAGTTAATCCATAATGTTTAAAGAATCGTGCTCTGGCTTCAGCAGCATAATCGTTATAAGCTGAATGTCGCATATGATTGTTAGGATCAAAATCAGCCCAACGTGTTGAAAATGTAACTTTATAACTCATATTCTTAGATTTAGTTTTGAGGTGATGGAATGACTGATAGGTTAAAAGACTAGGAGATATTTATAGATACAAACTTTTGTTTGATTTCCAGTCTTTTTATTGCAATTAGGTCAATACTTCAGCTATTCTTTTTACAGCTTCCTTGATCTCATTTTGTGAAGCAGCATAAGATAATCTTATACAATTAGGTGAACCAAATGCATCTCCTGTAACAGTAGCAACATTAGCCTTTTCTAATAATAGTATTGAAAAATCTGAAGCGTTATTAATACTTTTTCCTTTGATGGTTTTTCCAAAGTAATAAGAAATATCAGGGAAAACATAAAAAGCGCCATGAGGTAAATTAATTTTCAATCCTTCTATCTTACTAAGTAATTTTAGCATTAAATCTCTTCTGGATTCAAACTCATCTACCATGTATTTGATCTTTGATGGTGGAGCTTCTAAAGCAGTAATAGTAGCACGTTGGGCAATACAGTTAGTTCCTGAAGTAATTTGACCTTGCATTTTGGTACAAGCTTTAGCAATCCATTCAGGTGCACCAATATATCCAACACGCCATCCGGTCATTGCAAATGCTTTTGCTATGCCATTTATGGTAATTGTACGATTAAACATGCTATCAATTGAAGCAATACTAAAATTTGGCTTACCGTAATTGATATGCTCATAAATTTCATCGGAAAGGATATAAATATTCGGGTATTTTTCTAATACTTTTGCCAATGCCCTAAACTCTTTTTCGCTATAAACAGATCCACTTGGATTGTTAGGTGAATTAAAAAAGACCATTTTTGTTTTTGGAGTAATGGCTGCTTCTAATTGTTGAGGTGTAATTTTAAAATCAGATTCGATCGTTGTTGGTATTTCAACATATTTTGCTTCACATAATGTTACAATAGCGGAGTAACTTACCCAGTATGGAGCAGGTAATATAACTTCATCACCCGGATCTAACAAAACCATTGCTGTGTTAGCTATAGATTGTTTTGCTCCAGTTGAAACCACGATTTGGTCTATTGAATAGGTTAAATTATTATCTCGTTTAAATTTTCTGCTAATAGCCTCACGAAGTTCTTTATACCCGTTAACGGGAGTGTAAGAATTATAATTATCATTGATTGCTTTAACAGCAGCTTCTTTTATAAATTCAGGAGTATTAAAATCGGGTTCTCCCAAACTTAAACTAATGATATCAATACCTTGCTCCTTTAGTTCTCTTGCTTTAGCAGCCATAGCTAAAGTTTGAGAAAGAGGTAGAGTTTTGATTCTGTTGGATAGCATTTTTTGCATATTAATAATTGATATTTAGATGGTTAGTTAAGTAAGTTTTGGTTCTTTTCCTAAATAGCTCAGTTGTTTTAAATGTTCTACAAATGCTCCTACCAAGGTTTTATATTCATGGTAAGGTAAATTAAATTCTTTTGCTGTTTCACGAACAATTTTTGAAATACTATTGTAGTGAACATGTGAAATATGAGGAAACATATGGTGTTCAACCTGATGATTTAAACCTCCTGTATAAAATTCTACAAATTTATTTTTTGGAGCAAAGTTTGATGTTGTAAATAATTGGTGAATTGCCCAGGTATGGTCCATATTCCCATCTTTATCAGGTAAAGGCATATCAGTATTGGGCATAACATGTGCTAATTGGAATGTTATACTTAAAATTATTCCTGCAGTATAATGCATTACAAAGAAACCGATAAGAACTTGCCACCAGGTTACATCCATAACTAGCATAGGTACAACAATCCAGAATGAATAGTATACAATTTTTGAAATTACTAAGATTGACCATTCTTTAGCAGGATTTGGAAACTTACCATAAGAAAGTTTTCTTTTTAAATAACTGCGCATTTGTTTTACATCAGTTGTAATCGCCCAGTTTATAGTTAGAAGTCCGTATAAAAATAATGAATAATATTTTTGAAATT
>DAOUPQ010000072.1 GCA_030626085.1 Flavobacteriia bacterium | reverse complement strand
TCTAAATCTGAAGGTGTTATCTCATTAAATGAGTTTAGATACAATCCACATTTAAAAGTTGGTGATGTTGTTGAAGTAAAGGTTGATAAATTAGAAGATAGTACCGGACAATTAGTTTTATCACATAGAAAAGCCAGAGTAATAAAAGCTTGGGAAAGAGTGATCAGTGCTCACGATAAACAAGAAATTGTTACAGGTTTTGTTAAATGTAGAACTAAAGGAGGAATGATCGTTGATGTTTTTGGAATTGAAGCTTTCTTACCGGGTTCTCAAATTGATGTTAAACCGATTAGAGATTACGATCAGTTTGTTGAGAAAAATATGGAATTCAAGGTTGTTAAGATCAACCATGAATTTAAAAATGTTGTCGTTTCTCACAAAGCGTTAATCGAAGCTGATTTAGCTGAACAGAAAAAAGAAATTATCAGTCAATTAGAAAAAGGACAGGTTTTAGAAGGTGTTGTGAAAAACATTACTTCCTACGGAGTGTTTGTTGACTTAGGAGGTGTTGATGGATTAGTTCATATTACTGATCTTTCTTGGAGCAGAATTAATCATCCAAATGAAATTGTAGAATTGGATCAAAAATTAAATGTTGTTATCTTAGATTTTGATGATGATAAATCACGTATCCAATTAGGTTTAAAACAATTACAAAAACATCCTTGGGAGGCTTTAGACACCGAACTAAAAGTGGGCGACATAATTAAAGGTAAAGTAACCATTATTGCTGATTACGGTGCATTTATCGAAGTTAGCCCTGGAGTTGAAGGTTTAATCCACGTTTCTGAAATGTCATGGTCAACTCACTTGCGATCTGCACAAGATTTTGTAAATGTTAGTGATATTATTGAAGCAGTAATTTTAACATTAGATCGTGATGACAGAAAAATGTCATTGGGTATTAAACAATTACACCCTGATCCTTGGACAGATATTACTAAAAAGTACCCTGTTGGTTCACGTCATACCGGAACGGTAAGAAATTATACCAATTTTGGCGTATTTGTTGAGTTAGAAGAAGGTATTGATGGTTTGATTTATATTTCTGATCTGTCATGGGTTAAAAAGATCAAACACCCTTCAGATTTTGTTAACATTGGTGATAAGTTAGAAGTAGAGGTTTTAGAATTAGATGTTGAAGGACGTAAATTAAATTTAGGCCATAAACAAACTACTGAGAATCCTTGGGATAAATACGAAGAGACCTATACTGTAGCATCAACGCATACTGGTACTGTAAAAGATATTAATGATAAAGGATGTATTATTACTTTTGAAGAAGGAGTAGAAGCATTTGTACCTTCTCGTCATAGAGAAAAAGAAGATGGTACTAAAATTTCTAAAGATGAAACCACTGAATTTAAAATATTAGAATTTAGTAAAGATTATCGTAGAATTGTAGCTTCTCATTCAGCGATCTTTAAAGCTGAAGAACAAAAGAACATTAAAATATCTAAGAAAAAAGCAGAATCTGCTGAAAAAACTACATTAGGTGATATTTCTGGTCTTGCTGCTTTAAAAAAGAAAATGGAGGAAGGTAAGTAATCATTTTTCTTTAATTATTTTAAACCGTTCGTTCCTGAATTTAATAGGATACGAGCGGTTTTTTTATACAGATATTTCAACTTTTTTAAAGTATATTTGTGTTCTCAAATAAATAAATATGACTTTAATAAAATCTATCTCTGGAATAAGAGGCACAATTGGGGGTAAAGTAAATGAAAATCTAACACCCCTTGATGCTGTAAAATTTGCCTCGGCATACGGAACTTGGTTAAAAACACGAAATAAAAACAAAGAAAACCTATCTATTATCCTCGGGAGAGACGCTCGAATCTCCGGTAAAATGATCTCTAGTTTGGTTGCTAATACTTTGACTGGTCTAGGAATAGATGTAATCGATCTTGGTTTGTCAACTACACCTACAGTTGAAGTTGCTGTAACTTTAGAAAATAGCGATGGAGGTATTATTATTACAGCATCACATAATCCAAAACAGTGGAATGCATTGAAATTATTGAATGAGAAAGGCGAATTTTTAAATGCTGAAGAAGGTGCTAAAATTTTACAACTTGCTGAAAGTGATGCTTATATTTTTTCTGAAGTTGATGATCTTGGAACATACATAAAGAAGAAGAATTTCATGGATAAACATATTGATGAAGTTTTAAAACTGGAGCTTGTAGATGTTGAAGCTATTAAAAATGCAAAATTTAAAGTTGTTTTTGATGGTGTTAATTCTACTGGTGGAATTGTAATTCCTCAATTACTCAATAAACTTGGTGTTTCTTGTGTTGAATTATATTGTGAACCAAATGGTGAATTTCCTCATAATCCTGAACCATTAGCCGAAAACCTAACCGAAATATCTGAACTTGTTGTAAAAGAAAATGCTGATTTGGGTATCGTTGTAGATCCTGATGTAGATCGATTGGCTTTTATCAACGAAGATGGAAGTATGTTTGGTGAAGAATATACTTTGGTGGCTTGTGCAGATTATGTTTTATCGCATACTCCGGGTAACACGGTTTCAAATTTATCTTCTACACGTGCATTAAGAGATGTAACTGAAAAATACAACAAAATTTATACACCTAGTGCAGTTGGAGAAGTGAACGTAGTTCAAAAAATGAAAGATACCAATACAATTATTGGAGGTGAAGGAAATGGAGGAATTATCTATCCTGCATCTCATTATGGTAGAGACGCCTTAGTAGGTGTTGGTTTGTTCTTGTCGCATTTAGCTCATAAAAAAATGACATGTAAAGAATTACGAGATTCTTATCCCAGTTATTTTATGAGTAAGAATAAGATCCAATTAACACCAGAATTAGATGTGGATAAAATTCTTTTGACAATGGCAGAAAAATATAAAGCCGAAGATGTAAATACAATTGATGGTGTAAAAATTGATTTTGATTCTCAATGGGTTCATTTAAGAAAATCAAATACCGAACCAATTATTAGAATATATACTGAAAGTACTAGTCAGAAAAATGCAGATGATCTGGCTAAAAAAATAATGAAAGAAATTTCTCAAATAGCCAGTTTATAAAAATATATTGAACTAGACCTTAAATTATATTTAAAAGTTTGTAAAAATAATTAGAAAATGAGACAATCATTAGAACAATACTTTGATAAATTTCGAAAAAATATTGTTGGAATTGATCAAAAATTTCAATCACCTTACGGAGAAAAAGAGATCATTTATGCCGATTGGACTGCTAGCGGAAGACTTTATAGACCAATTGAAGAAAAAATTCTAAATGATTTTGGACCTTTTGTCGCAAATACGCATACAGAAACTTCGGTTACAGGTTCAGCTATGACCATGGCCTATCTCAAAGCTAAAGATATTATTAAGAAGCATGTAAATGCTGATGAAGATGATGTATTAATTACTGCAGGTGCCGGAATGACAGGAGTTGTAAATAAGTTTCAAAGAATTTTAGGAATAAGAGTTCCTGATAATTTAAAAGAATATTTTGACATTCCGGATGAAATAAGACCGATAGTATTTATTACACATATGGAACATCATTCTAATCAAACTTCCTGGTTAGAAACTATTGCCGATGTTGAAATTATTCCTTATGACGAAACCGGTTTGGTTGATTATTCACAATTAGAAGTTTTATTGGATAAATACAAGGAAAGAAGTTTAAAAATTGCTTCGGTTACAGCATGTTCTAACGTTACCGGAATTGAACCGGATTATTTTAAAATATCCAAAATAATGCACCAAAATAAAGGTATTTGTTTTGTTGATTTTGCATGTTCAGGGCCTTACGTTGAAATGGATATGCACCCCAAAGATAAAGACGCATATTTAGATGCAATTTTCTTTTCTCCGCATAAATTTTTGGGAGGACCTGGTACTTCTGGTGTATTATTGTTCAATAAAGATCTTTATCATAATATGGTTCCTGATAATCCGGGTGGAGGGACAGTGATGTGGACAAACCCTTGGGGTGAACACCATTATTTAGATGATATAGAATTGCGTGAAGATGGCGGGACTCCGGGTTTTTTGCAGGCAATAAGAACTGCTTTGGTAATACAGTTGAAAGAAGAAATGGGTGTTGATAATATTAGAAACAGAGAGCACGAGATCAACAGATTTGTTTTTGATAAATTAAAAAAAATAAAAAATTTAAAAATTCTTGCTGGACAACATGAAGAAAGATTGGGAATATTTTCATTTTACATAAATGATCTACATTTTAATTTAGGTGTAAAATTGCTAAATGATAAATTTGGAATTCAAACTCGAGGAGGTTGTTCATGTGCTGGTACATACGGACATTTTTTATTGCATGTTGATCAACAGACTTCAAATGAATTGGTTGAAAAATTAGCAGAAGGAAGCTTGTTAGATAAACCAGGATGGATTAGAATGTCGATTCACCCAACAATAACAGATAAAGAAGTTAAATTTATTTGTGATGGTATTACAGCTCTGGCTGATAATTTTAAAGAATGGGAAAAAGATTATACCTACAATCAAAATACTAATGAATTTGAACATAATACCTTTAAAGGAATTGAACAAAAATTAGTAAAGAGTTGGTTTTTTTAATTAAATTTATTTATTGATAACTTCATTTTCTTTTCCCATATGTTTAAAACGTTTATGGGTCCAAAAATAAAATTCAGGTTTGTTTTTTATTTGACTTTCAAGTTCCTTTAAAAATAGATCTGTGACCTGATAATCTTTAAATTCTCTTGGGTTTTCAGTAAGAATTTTAATCGTTGATTCATAATAACCGCGTTTTACCCTTTCAGTTTTTAAATATATTACGGGATAGTCATATTTTTTTGCCAACATTTCAGCTCCGGTATGTATTGGTACATTTATACCCATAAATTTATTCCAATAATATGTTTTTTCCAATACAGGTGATTGGTCGCTAATTAAACCATAAATCGAATTAATATTATCTCTATTGTTCTTAATCATTTGAACAATAATATCTTTTGTTGGAACTAAATGAGATCCAAATCTACTTCTTGATTGCTTTAATACTTTATCGAAATATTTATTGTCAATTATTTTATATATACCATAAGCTTTACAATTAATTACTTTAGTTATATATAGCGTAGCCCATTCCCAATTAGCATAATGCCCGGTCATTAAAATTAATCCTTTGTTTTGTGTGGATAGATTATTTATCCTTTTTGTATTTTTAAAAGTAAAGCGTTTAGAAATTTCTTTTTCTGAAATAGTAAATGATTTGATCATTTCCATAAAAATATCAACAAAATGATGAAAAGTTTTCTTTTCAATAAGTAATAGCTCTTCTTTTGATTTTTCTGGAAATGCTAATTTTAAATTATTTCTAACTACTTTTTTTCGATAACCAATTATATAATAGAGAAGTATATATATTATGTCTGAAATGAAGTATAAAATTTTCATTGGCAGAATAGATAAGAGCCATATTAACGAATAGACAAGTATAAAAATTAAAAATTGCATATTATTATTTTTGTTCAAGGCAAATATCGGATATAATTTTATCTTTGAAAATAAATATTAAAAAATGAATAAAGCAGTACTTTTAATAATTATTGTCAATGTTTTGATTTCGTTCAAAGGATTTAAAGATCGTTTCTTTTTTGAGAAGTATAAATTTCAGGTCGGACCAATAATGAAAGGTGAAAAATTAAGGATATTGAGCTCCGGTTTTTTACATGTTGATCAAAGTCACTTATTCTTCAATATGTTAACCCTGTATTTTTTTGCTGACCCAGTTATCAATTATGTAGGAATACCCAAATTCTTAGCAATTTATTTTGGTAGTTTGTTAGCAGGTAGTCTTTTTGCACTTAGTTTTCATAAAAAAGAACCTTATTATACAGCAGTTGGTGCATCAGGAGCTGTAATGGGTGTTGTATATGCAGCTATCATGCTCAATCCTGGTATGAATTTATATTTATTTTTTATTCCAATTCCTATACCGGCTTATATTTTTGGAGTTGGCTACTTATTATACTCAATGTTTGGAATGAAAAATCAATGGGGAAATATTGGGCATAGTGCTCATATTGGTGGTGCTATTGGCGGATTTATTTTTACGTTGATTTTATATCCAAGTGTTATGAGTACCAACAAAATGATGATACTAATTCTTGCAATTCCAATTGTATTGATGTTTATTTTTAAAAATAAATTAGAAAGAAGAAATTGAAATAATTATTTAATAACAATAACTAGTTATACATTTTATAAACGTCATATTACCCATTCCGCTACAAAAGTTATTTACTTATAAAATAACCGAGGCTGAAGCCGATTTTTTAAAGATCGGTATGCGGGTAGCTGTCCCTTTTGGGAAAACAAAGATTTTTACAGCTTTGGTTTTTGAAATTCACCAAACAGAACCAACTGCATATCAGGCAAAAGAAATTCATCAGATCTTAGATGAAAAACCCGTCATAACACAACAACAATTAGAGCATTGGCAATGGATAGCCAATTATTATATGTGTTCTTTAGGAGATGTTTTACGTGCCGGAATACCATCACTATTCTTGTTAGAAAGTGAAACATTGGTTTTAAAGAATGAAAGCTTTGAAAATGAAAGAATTCTAAATGATGAGGAATATATAATCTTTGAAGCTTTACAGCAAGAGCCTGTTTTGAAAATTAAAGAATTAAGCAGGATATTGGATAAAAAAAACGTACTTCCAATTATACAAAATTTAATAAAGAAAGATGTAGTTTTTATTAAAGAAGAGATATTCCAACAATACAAGCCAAAGCTAATAAAATATATTGATTTAAATGATAAATATTCAGATGATGAAAGTTTACATGAGCTATTGAATAATTTAAAAAATGCCCATAAACAACGGGCGGTACTTTTAAAGTATTTTCATTTACAATCGATTAATAAAAAGAGTATCAAAGCCAAAACTCTTCAAAAGCAATCAAATGTTTCTCCGGCAGTGATTAAAGCTTTAGTTGACAAGAATATTTTTGAGGTTTATACTGTACAAACCGATAGAGTTTCTTTTGATATTGAAACTTTTCCTTTAAAAGAATTAAACGAGTATCAGATAGAGGCTTACGATCAAATTAAAAGTTCTTTTAAAAAGAATAATGTTACCTTATTGCATGGAATAACTTCGAGTGGGAAGACCGAAATTTACAGTAAACTGATCGATGAAGCTCTACAAAATGGAAAACAGGTTTTGTATCTTTTGCCCGAAATAGCCTTAACAACTCAGATCATAAGTAGATTGCAAAAATATTTTGGAGATAAGATTTCGGTATTCCATTCGAAATATTCTTTAAGTGAAAGGGTAGAAGTATGGAATAATTTGCTTGATAAACAAAAAAAAACGCAGATCATTCTTGGGGCTCGTTCGGCAGTATTATTACCTTTTAGTAATTTAGGTTTGATCATTGTTGATGAAGAACATGAAACTTCTTATAAGCAGTTTGATCCGGCTCCTAGATATCATGCACGTGATGCAGCAATTATTTTGGCTAATTTACATAAAGCCAATGTTTTATTAGGAAGTGCTACACCTTCAATAGAAAGTTTTTTTAATACAAAGAACGAAAAATATGGACTGGTTGAATTGAACCGTCGTTTTGGTGATGTGCTGTTACCGGAAATAGAGTTGACAGATATAAAAGAAAAGCACCGTAAAAAACTGATGACAGCTCATTTTTCTGATCGCTTGATCACTTTAATTCAAGAAGCTTTGGCTGAAAAAGAGCAAATTATTTTATTTCAAAACCGAAGAGGTTTTTCACCGATAGTTGAATGTACTACTTGCGGAATTGCACCTCAATGCCCTAATTGTGATGTGAGTTTAACGTATCATAAATTTAAGGAAGAATTGCGTTGTCATTATTGTGGTTATGCTAAACCGATGCCAAAAACTTGTCCGGCTTGCGAAAACCCAACGTTGAGTACAAAAGGATTTGGAACCGAACAAATTGAAATTGAATTAAAAGAGATCTTTCCTCAGGCAAAGGTGGGTAGGATGGATCTGGATACAACAAGGGGAAAATATGGATATCACAAAATAATTACAGCTTTTCAGGATCATGAAATTGATATTTTGGTTGGGACTCAAATGTTGAGTAAAGGCTTAGACTTTCACAATGTTTCATTGGTAGGAATATTGAATGCGGATAATATGTTAAATTTTCCTGATTTTAGAGCTCATGAACGTAGTTTTCAATTAATGGCTCAAGTATCGGGTAGGGCAGGTCGTGCAAAAAAAAGAGGTAAAGTAATTATTCAAACATTTAATCCATATCATCAAATACTGCAGCAGGTCTCTATTAACGATTATAATGGTATGTATAATGATCAGATCAATGAACGTTATGAATATCATTATCCGCCAATAGTAAGATTGGTTAAAATAACTTTAAAACACAAAGACTTTAATAAAGTAAATACTGCGAGTGAATGGTTGGGAAGATCTTTTAAAAATGTATTTTTTGATAATGTTTTGGGACCTGCAAGTCCGTCAATTTCAAGAATCAGAAATCTATATTTAAAAAATATTTTAATAAAACTTCCAAATGATAAACCCATCAAACAATCGAAAAATATAATTCAAAAGATTAAAAACAGTTTTCAGTCAATTGCTGAATTCAGATCAGTGAGGTTTATAATTGATGTGGATAATTTCTAATCCATTTTTATCGTTTTTTCAATATTATGAACAGTGGTTTTTATGAAAATTACTTTGTTGTAAAAATGAAAAGAATATCGTATATTTGCACGCTTAAAATTTAACATTAAATAATTAATTATGAATCATTACGAATCTGTTTTCATTTTGAATCCCGTTTTATCTGATACTCAGGTAAAGGAAACAGTAAAAAAGTTTGAAGATTACTTGGTTT
>DAOUPQ010000020.1 GCA_030626085.1 Flavobacteriia bacterium | reverse complement strand
TGGAAATTTGGTGATTATAAGCATTATACATCATTAAATTTACTTACAAATATTCTAGGTATTGATTCTCCAAAAGAAGACATTGACGGCAGCCAGGTTGCTAAAGTATATTATGAAGATGATGATTTAAAACGGATTGCAAAATATTGCGAAAATGACACTCTTGCCGTAGCACAAGTTTATTTAAGGTTTAATAATATGGAGATTTTAAATAAAGAACAAATAATTAGAATTGAATAAAAAAATGATTTGACATGTCCCGCAAAGTATGTAACTATATTTTATTTATGGATGTTTTATTATCACATTCAATCAAAATCAATTTTTTTTTAATACTTATAAATTAATACTTAAACCAATACTTCCATTTCTTCCGATTTCTGCATATACTCCAATTTTATTGGTAAAGAAATATTTTACACCAATAAATGCATCAAATCCAACATCGTTACTTGATAAATAACCTACTTGGATACTTGGATAGAGGTCGAATTTTGATGGAAAATCGAGTAATAAACCTAAATGAATTGCAGTTCTACCATAGAGATAATAATCATTATCAGGATTACTAAAATAATAAGAAGCACCAGCACCAACGGAAAATAGATCAGTTAATCCATAATCAATATTTGCTCTGATTCCATTGCCAAAACCATATAGGTCGTATCCAATATTGAGTTTAGTATCTCCTTTACCGTCATATGACTGAGAAAATACAACTGTAGTAAAAAAAATAAACAAAAAAAATAATTTAAATCTTTTCATAGCTAAAAAGTTTTAATTCCTTAATTATTATAACGTAATTCTTTTGGTTTTCGTATTAAATTTTAACGTTTTTTTAAACATATTTTTTTATAATTTATTTACTTTTGTGATTGATATGTTTATTCATCTAAACAAGTTTGTGAAATTATTTTTTTAAGAAAATTTTATAATTTCTATATCCATATTGGCACAAATGTTGTTCATTGAATATACTGAGAATATAAATTTTCATTCTCTAACAACAAAAACACAAAGTACTCGTTTTAAGTTATATACTTAAGATAAGTGTAAAAATAAGGTTTGGTTAGTTGATTTTGGTTGATTTATTTCAACCAATGCCCGCCTCGATCTTTCGGGGCGGTTTTTTTATGCCTTTTTCTAATTATTTACTTCAGCCTAAAAAAAGTATCAAACATCAATAGTCTGTTAAATTTTTATTATTTCTTTATATCCTAAAACCTACAGGCAAGCCTGTAGACAAGATAATATTTAAAAACCATGCAGGACACAAATATAAAAGCGCCCTTAAAAAGCGCTTTTATAATTAAAATTATTCTAATTTATTAAAAATCAAACTTAATTCCTTGAGCCAAAGGTAATTCTGTTCCGTAATTTATAGTACTTGTCTGACGACGCATGTATATTTTCCATGAATCAGAACCTGATTCTCTTCCACCTCCTGTATCTTTTTCTCCTCCAAAGGCACCACCAATTTCAGCTCCCGATGTTCCAACATTTACATTGGCAATACCACAATCAGAACCGGATGCCGCAACAAATAATTCAGCTTCTCTAACATTTAAAGTAAAAATACATGATGAGAGTCCTTGAGGAACATTATTTTGAAGATCAATTGCGTTTTGAACATCACCACTATATTTTATTAAATAAACAATTGGCGCAAAAGTTTCTTCTTGAACAATTTCATAATGATTTTTCGCTTCAGCAATACAAGGCACTACATAATTACCTGATTCAAATCCTTTACCTTTTAAAACTTCTCCTCCAAAAAGAATATTACCTCCTTCTTCCTGTACTTTATCAACTGCATTTGTAAAAGCATTTACTGAATGTTCATCAATAAGTGGTCCTACCAAGAAATTTTCATCTAATGGATTTCCAATCTTTTTGGCTACGCTTTTATAGGCATTTACCATAGAATCTTTTACCTGATCATAAACAGTTTCGTGAATAATTATCCTACGAGTTGAAGTACAACGTTGTCCGGCCGTTCCTACTGTTCCAAATACCGTAGAAGCAATTGCCATTTTAATATCAGCATTTGGAGTAATGATAACAGCATTGTTACCTCCTAATTCTAAAATAGTTTTTCCTAATCTTTTACCTACAATACTACCAACTCTTTTACCTACAGCGGTAGATCCGGTAACTGATAATAAAGGAATTCTTTTATCAGCTAAAAAATTATCTCCCATAATAGAAGATTTCGCTACAACAAGGTTAAAAACTCCTTCGGGAACATTATTATCTTTCAAAACATCAACAATGATCCTTTGTGTTGCTATTGCTGTAAGAGGTGTTTTAGAAGAAGGCTTCCAAATAACTACATCACCAGCAATTGCCGCTAGCGCTGTATTCCATGCCCAAACTGCAACTGGAAAATTAAATGAAGTTACAATTCCCACAACACCCAATGGTTGATATTGCTCAAACAATCTATGTTCTCTTCTTTCTGATTGTAATGAAACACCATTGATTAAACGAGATTGACCTACTGCAAAATCGCATATATCAATCATTTCTTGTACTTCACCAAGTCCTTCTTGATAAACTTTTCCCATTTCAAAGGAAACTAAAGCGCCTAGCTCATCTTTATACGCTCTCAAAGCCAATCCAATTTGTCTAACTATCTCTCCTCTTTCCGGTGCCGGAACAAGTCTCCATTCTTTAAAAGCTTCTTGTGCTTTTTTAACAACTATTTCATAATCATCTAAAGTTGCATTTTTAATTTTTGCAATTTCTTTACCATCAATTGGAGATGAAGAAGAGGTAATTGCTCCTTTTGTATCAAACCATTCTACTCCAGTTGAAACTCCTTTATTTACATTTGTGATTCCTAGTTTTTTTAAAACTTTATTTATTTCTATTGTCATAATATTAAGATTATTATTATTGGTTTTTTACTAATATATTTAACTCATTTACAAAAGCTTCAATATCTTTTTGAGTATAATTTTTTTCTAAACACGCTTCCTCTAAAGTCCCCCAAATAGGTTCTCCACAAGCAATACACTTAATTCCTTTCTTTGAAAGGAAATTAACCGAGAAAGCATAATCTTCTATCAGATCTTCAATAGTAATTGTTTTATCTATCATTTTTAAATTTATTAATTTGAATACAAAATTAATAGTATTTTTTTTGATATTTTAGATTAAATAAAAAAATATTCAAAAAGTTAATAAATGGTATTAAACCTCAGGGTAAGTCTTGAACCCAATTATAGGAATCGACCCAAGGGTCGAGGTATTAACCTCGATCCCGCTAAAAAAATCGGGATTAGTTCAACTAATATTTTGAGTTCGTTTTTAAACTCCTCAAAATTGAGTTTCACTAAAAAAACCAAACTCATAACAAGTTTGGTTAATTATTATATTTAAAATATGCTAACTTTTTAGAACCTATAATTTATACCTGAATATACACCAAAATAATAAGGACGGAAATTCCCTGCACTATTTGAAAAAGTATTGAATTGATATTTAACCATGGGGGTTACATTCAAAAACCAATCGCTATTAATTTTATAATCTAGATCAACTCCAATATTTCCACTAAAATTAAAAATATTTATATTGTTTGCTTCTCCTAGTTTTGTAGTAGCATTTTGCGATACTAATGAAACCTGATTGTTGGTTAAAATAAATGTACTAAATCCTCCTACAACATTAAAACCTACCCTACTTTGATAAATATTATATTTCATCTCTAGTGGAATTTCAACATATTCAAGAGATTGATTTAAATCTCCTTCAGAATTTGATTTACTAAGTTGATCTGTTGATACTTCAGAATCAACATTTGATCTGATTGATGATGAAATGTGTAAACCTGAATTTGTTGCACTAATTGTGTGGTTTGGAATTTTTGTTGATGATAAAGTTGTTCTTACATTTTCGGTATTATAGGCTAATCCAACTTTATTTACACCTGACTGAATTTTTATTTTATCTGATAGTTGATAATCGATCTTTATACCATAAGATAAGGCCTCATCACTTGTTTTTTTATTATTTTCTAGGTCATTACTAATAGGAGAACCCTCCTGTAAAGTGTTAAAATAAACAGCTGAAACCGAAGGTCCTACAGACCATTTTTTATTTCTTTTCTCTTTAATATTAACATCTGCATATTGATTGGTATTCTGATCTACTAAAGACATATCAAATAAAGCTTTTTCTTCTTGGCTTAGTTTATTTTGAGCATCCTCTTTTGATGTGTTTTGACCTGCAATTGCTAAATTATCTAATTCATTTTTATTTGAATTAAATGAATTTATAATATCTTTAATTTCAATATTTTCAGGTGTCTTTATTATTTGTTGTTCGTTTGTTTTTAAAGGTTTATTTTTGGTTGCTGATGCTAAATCACCTTCAATATCTTTTAAAGGAATAACCGGGATTTCTTGTTCAGAAGTGTTTTTTACTACTGTATTATCAGTACTAATATTGTTTATTGTACCGCTCTTAATTATTGTTTTTTTATTTAATCTGAAATATCCAAAACCAATGGAAAACAAGAGAAGAAAAACAATAGCAACTCCGCTGAGTTTTTGCCACAAAACAATATAATTTCTTTGAGGTTTACCCTGCAATTGATTTTCAATGTTTTTCCATACTCTCTCATTAGGATAAATCTCTAAATCCTTTAAGTTTTCTTGAAAAACTCTATCTATGTTTTTATTCTCAATCATAATTAAAACAATCCAACATTTAATTGTTGTTGATTTAATTCAACCTTTTCTTTTAATATTAACCTCGCTCTCGATAAATTCGATTTTGAAGTGCCTTCTGCAATTCCTAAAAGATGTGAAATCTCTTTATGAGAATATCCATCTAAGACATATAAATTAAATACCATTCGGTATCTTTCAGGTAATTCTTGAATAATTTTCAACAAAAAATCTAATGAAATATCTTCTTCATTAACTTCAAGATCAACTTCATCAGGTAAATTATCTTCAATTAAACTTAAAACATTTTTTTGCCTATATGTTTGTAAAGCTGTGTTGATAACAATTCTTTTAACCCAACCTTCAAAAGAGCCCCTAAACTTGTATTGGCTAATTTTATCAAATACCACAATAAAAGCATCCTGTAAATTATCTTCCGCTTCTTGTTTATTTTTAGAATACTTTAAGCATAAAGCAAACATTTTCCCTGCAAAAAGATGATAAATCTCTGATTGCGCTCTAATGTCTCTTCTCTTACATTTAAGTATGAGTTGCTTTAGGCTCATTTATCTTACTATTGTTGTAATTTACTACCGGTACCGTAATTTCTAAATATATCGGATCACCGTTCTCATCTTCTCCTTGCCAAAATCTAAATAAATAATCATTAGCTTGTAATGCATGAACCCTAAAAGAATATTCTCTTAAAACATTATCTAAAGGTTTGCAATCATTTTCATCTACAACTGTAGAAATTACAGCCACATTTCTGGCATCGTAATCGTATTCATATAGTATGTCACTATAAAGATTACAATCTGTAGGTTGAAAATAAGTTACAGTAATGATATATACTCTACCATATTCAAACTCATCAGGAACAATTGCTTCTTCAATAGGCAATAATTCATAATAATAATTTGTATCATCTTCACTACAAGAAAGGAGCAAAATTACAACAAAAAATAAAATTATCGTTTTTTTCATAAGAAAATAACATGCTTCTATTTTTAAAGATGCTTAATCTTAAATTGGTTGCGTAAAAAAATCTACTTTTGTACTTATTATTGATAATATGAATACATCTAATATTTTTGATATAAACAGCGACAAGTCTTTTGAAAATTTAGCTTTACAAATCTTTAAATATCAGGCAGAAAATAATGTAGTTTATAAAGAATTTATATCTTATATTAATATTAATCCTTTAAATATCAATTATTTAAAGGATATTCCATTTTTACCTATTCAATTTTTTAAAACCCATAGAATTGTTTCATCAAAGACTCAAATTAAAACAACTTTTTTGAGTAGTAGTACAACCGGTATAACACAAAGTAAGCATCATATTACTGATATATCAGTTTATGAAAAGAGTTTTAAAAAAGGATTTCATCATTTTTATGGCAATGATCAGAATTATATAATTTTAGCACTTTTACCGAGTTATCTTGAGCGAAATGGTTCTTCATTAATCTATATGATAGAGAATTTTGTTAGTAATAATCAATCCAAACACAGTGGTTTTTACCTTTATAATCTACATGAACTTGCCAAAAAATTAAATGAATTAGATGCCAACAATAAAAAAATACTGTTAATTGGTGTTTCCTATGCTTTGCTAGATTTAATTGAAAAATATCGGTTTTCGTTAAAAAATACCATTATTATGGAAACCGGAGGGATGAAAGGAAGGTGTAAGGAATTAATTCGTGAAGAATTACATCAAATATTATGTAAAGGTTTCGGCGTAGAAAAAATACATTCTGAATATGGTATGACCGAATTATTATCTCAAGCCTATTCAAAAGGAAACGGGATATTTTTTACACCACCTTGGATGAAAATATTAATAAGGGATACTGAAGATGCTTTAACACTTTTACCTCATCATAAAACAGGCGGAATCAATATTGTTGATCTTGCTAATATCAACTCCTGTTCTTTTATTGCAACCCAGGATCTTGGTAAAACTTCCCCTGATAATTCATTTGAGATCATGGGTAGATTTGATAATTATGATATTAGAGGTTGTAACCTAATGATAATTTAAACCTAAGTTTGATATCAAACTCAGGTTTTAAACAACTTTTAATAAAAAATAATTTCGCTTTCCTCTTTGAAGCAGGATAAATTTATCTGCTATCAAATGTTCTTTTGATATCTGAAAACCTTCTTGAACTTTTTCTTTATTTACCGAAATCGAATTTTCTTTTAATGCTCTTCGCGCTTCACTATTTGACTTTAAAAACCCTGATTTTTCATTAAGTGCATTAATGATATCTATTCCTTTTTCTAAATCAGATATAGAAATTTCTGCTTGTGGCACGCCTTCAAAAACATCTAATAAAGTCATTTCATCCAATTGTTTCAAATCTTCAGCAGTAGATCTCCCAAACAAAATAGATGATGCTTTTACAGCGTTATTATATGCTTCAATACCATGAGTCATCTTTGTCACTTCTTCTCCAACTCTTTTTTGTAATAATCTTAAATGTGGTGCTTTTTTATGTTCTGCTATTAGTTCTTCAATTAATTTTTGATCTAAAAAAGTAAAAATCTTAATATATTTTTCAGCATCTTCGTCACTTGAATTAATCCAATACTGATAAAATTTATAAGGAGAAGTTCTTTTTGCATCTAGCCAAATATTTCCTCCTTCGGTTTTACCAAACTTTGTTCCATCTGCTTTTGTAACCAACGGAGTAGTTAAGGCGTAAGCTTTACCCTGAACTTTCCTCCTGATCAATTCGGCTCCAGTTGTAATATTTCCCCATTGATCGCTCCCTCCTATTTGTAACTTACAATTATTATTGTTGTATAAATATAAAAAATCATATCCTTGAACCAATTGATAAGTAAACTCCGTAAAACTCATCCCTTCTTTAGACTCAGTATTTATTCTGTTTTTAACCGATTCTTTTGCCATCATATAATTTACAGTAATATGTTTACCTATATCACGGGCAAATTCTAAAAAGGTCAATTTTTTCATCCAATCATAATTATCAACCAATTCAGCACTATTATGTTTATTGCTCGAAAAATCGATAAATCGTTCTAAAGTTTTTTTAACTCCGGCAATATTTTTTTTAAGCGTCTCTTCGTTTAATAAATTCCTTTCAGCCGATTTACCTGAAGGATCACCAATCATACCGGTTGCACCTCCTAATAAAGCAATTGGTTTATGTCCATAATTTTGAAAATGTTTTAATAAAATAATTTGAACCAAGCTACCAATATGTAATGTATCAGCTGTTGGATCAAAACCTATATATGCTGTTGTCAATTCTTTTTGTAATTGTTCTTCGGTGCCGGGCATAATGTTATGTAACAATCCTCGCCAGCGTAATTCTTCAACAAAATTCTTAGTCATTTTAAATAAAATTTTGGCAAAGATAAAAAAGAAACTTTGACAAAGTTCAAATCAATTTTATATTTTCGCTAAATGATTTTAGTAACCGGAGGCACAGGTTTGGTAGGTTCACATCTTTTGTACCATTTGATAACAGAAAATAATTCTGTTAAAGCCATTTATCGTGAGAAAAGTAACTTACAAAAAGTTAAAAGGGTTTTTAGCTATTACACTGATGACTTTGAATTATATTTTAATAAAATTGACTGGGTATTAGCCACGTTAAATGATATTATGTTACTTCAAAATGCATTTTTAGATATTACAAAAGTTTATCATTGTGCAGCAATGGTGTCATTTAATCCAAAGGATTATCGTGAAATGCGAAAAAACAACATTAAGGGAACTACTAATATTGTGAATTTATGCATTTCTAATCAAATTGATAAACTCTGTTATGTAAGTTCTATTGCAACGATTGAAAGATCTTTAAATAAAAAATCTATTACTGAAAAAAACTTCTGGAATACATCTGTTGATAAAAGTGATTATGCTATTACCAAACACGGTGCTGAAATGGAAGTTTGGCGGGCAAGTCAGGAAGGAATTGATATAGTTATCGTTAATCCCGGTGTAATTTTAGGTTCAGGTTTTTGGAATAAAGGAACCGGTAAATTATTTTCAAAAATTTATAACGGTTTTAAATATTATACTACCGGTATTACCGGATTTGTTGGCGTTACCGACGTTGTTAAAGTTATGATAAAACTAATGAATAGCGACCTTAAGAACGATCGTTTTATTTTAGTATCTGAAAATGCTTCTTTTAAAGATGTTTTCTTTACAATAGCTGATACTTTTAAAGTTAAACGCCCTTCTAAAAAAGTTTCTAAATTTTTAAGTGAAGTTGCCTGGAAAATTGATTTGCTTAAAAGCTCTGTTTTAAATAGTGTCCCAATACTTAGTAAACATTCTGCCAGAGCCTCTCAAAACAAAAACCTTTTTTCTTCAAAAAAAATACAAACGGCTATAAATTATAATTTTAAGCCTTTATCTGAAACCATTCAAACAACTTGTAAAGATTTTTTAAAAGATCAATAGATTATCTTGGCATTTTTTTATTTCTGGAAGAGCGATTAAATTTGATAGAATCCTGCATTTTTTTACCAATTGAATCCGATTCTTTTAAATATAATTTTTGAACTTCTTCCAGTCTTTTTTCAATCTCTTGATATATTTCAATATATTCATCAACATTTGAGGTATAATAAATATTACTGGAGGCAAAACGTGTGCTGTCAATTTTATATTTATCAAAGACTAAAAACATATATTTTTTGCTTTTTTCACTATAAACATTATTAATACTTTTTGCGCCAATAGCTAAATGCATATCTACAAGTAAATCAATCATTTGATCTTTAGGAATTAGATTCTCAGGTTTTTTATAATTGGTCTTCCCTTCACACGAAACCAAAAAAATCAGTATTACAATAATGTATTTAAAAAGCTTCATTTATCTATTAAATATAAGTCGTTTACCTTTCTTTTTTTCATCAAAAACACCTTGATCATAGATCAAATTACCATTCACAAAAGTATGGGTTACAGTACTGTTAAAGGTTGTGCCTTCAAAAGGTGACCAGCCACATTTATATAAAATATTCTCTTTTGTAACTGTTTGTGCTTGTTTTAGATCTACCAAAACAAGATCAGCAAAAAAGTCTTTTTCTATAAAACCTCTTTTTTTAATTTTATAGATCTTCGCCGGGTTATGACACATCTTTTCGACAACTTTTTCTAAAGAAATTTTATTGTTCCTTGCTTTTTCCAACATCGCCAAGAGTGCGTGTTGCACCAATGGTCCTCCGCTTGGCGCTTTGGTATAAATCTGTTGTTTTTCATCAAGCGTATGAGGTGCATGATCAGTTGCAATAATATCTAATCTATCATCTAACAATGCCTGCCACAAACCTTCTTTATCTTCTACCGTTTTAATTGCCGGATTCCACTTAATCAATGTTCCTTTATCAGAATAATCACTATCATCAAACCATAAATGATGTACACAAACTTCAGCTGTTATTTGTTTTTCCTCTAATGGAATATCATTAGTAAATAAATTTGTTTCTTTTGCTGTTGAAAGGTGAAAAACATGTAATCTTGCTCCTGTTTTTTTTGCCAATGCTACAGCTTTTGAAGATGATATATAACAAGCTTCTTCGCTTCTAATTATTGGATGAAGGGCAATAGGAATATCATCACCATATTTAGCTTTATATTTTGATAAATTATTTTTTATCGTAGTTTCATCTTCACAATGAACAGCAATTAACATTTTTGTAGAAGAAAATATTTTTTCGAGCACTTTTTCATCATCAACCAACATATTTCCTGTAGAAGATCCTAAAAACAATTTAATTCCGGCTACATTTTTAGGATTTGTTTTAATTAATTCTTCTAAATTACCGTTGGTGCCACCAATCATAAAAGAATAATTTGCATAAGAATCTTTTGATGCAATTTTAAATTTATCTTCTAAAATTTCTTGTGTTGTTGCCTGAGGAATAGTATTGGGCATTTCAATAAAAGAAGTTATTCCACCAGCGACTGCTGCTTTTGATTCAGTTTTGATACTGGCCTTATGCGTTAATCCCGGTTCACGAAAGTGTACCTGATCATCAATTATTCCCGGAATTAAATATTTACCCTTTGCATTAATTATCTGATCAATTGAAGGATCAGCATCAATATTATGATTGATTTTGGTAATAATATCTCCTTCAATTAATACATCTTTTTTTTCAATCTTTCCCTCATTGACTACAAAAGCATTTTTTATAAGAGTCGAATTCATCTTTAAATTTTTTATCCCTTTTATTTTGGTAAACCTTTAAAACGCATAGAAATAATTCCAAAAATTGCTTCTGTTATTATGGTTTTACTCATTTTAGATTCACCTAATGTTCTATCCGTAAAAATTACTGAAACTTCTTTTATATTAAAACCGTGTTTCCACGCTTTAAACTTCATTTCAATTTGAAAGGCATAACCTACAAATCTTATTTTATCAAGTTTAATAGTCTCTAAAACATTTCGTTTATAGCAAACAAAGCCAGCTGTAGTATCATTGATTGAAATTCCTGTAATGAATTTTACATATTTTGAGGCAAAATATGAAAGTAAAACTCTTTTCATAGGCCAGTTTACCACATTTACTCCTTTTGAATACCTCGATCCAATCGATAGATCTGCTCCTTCCTTAACACAAGCATCATATAATCGCTCCAGGTCTTTTGGGTCATGTGAAAAATCAGCATCCATTTCAATGATATAGTCGTATTTTTTAGCAATAGCCCATTTAAACCCGTGAATATATGCAGCGCCTAATCCATTTTTTTCTTTTCTAATTTCAAGAAATAAACTTTTCGGAAATTCTTTTTGTAATTCTTTAACAATATTTGCTGTGCCATCAGGAGAACTATCATCAACAACCAATATATCAAAGGCTTTGTGTTGTGAAAAAGTTTTTCGAATGATCAATTCAATATTCTCTTTCTCATTATAAGTAGGAATAATTACCAGCGTATCTTGCATAATATAATTTTGTAGCAGCAAAGTTAATACAAATTATTACTAATTTTGTGTTAATAAATTAACTTGATGAAATTAAAACAAAATCCCAAATATCAATTCCTCTTATTTGTTGTAATATTTTTTTTGATTAACTTTTTTCAAAGTAAATACACTGCGTTATTTGAAGATGAAGCATATTATTGGGTTTGGGCTCAAAACATGGCTTTTGGGTATTTTGATCATCCTCCTCTAGTAGCGCTCTGGGTGAAAATTAGTAGTTTCTTTTTTGATAATGAACTTGGTGTTCGATTTTTTTCTGTAATTAGTTTTACCATAATGCTGATCATTATTTGGAAAATTATTGATGTTAAAGAAAAACAAAATTATGTTTGGTTATTTTTTTTATTGATAGTTTCAGTCGCATTTTTAAACGTTTATGGTTTTATTACTACACCTGATACTCCTCTTTTATTATTTGTTGCATTGTTTTTATACTGCTACAAAAAATTTCTGGAAAATAAAAATTGGCTGTTTACTTTGGGTTTAGGTTTTGCTATGGCGGGTATGCTATACAGTAAGTATCATGGTGTTTTATTAATATTTTTTGTAGTCCTTTCAAATCCTTCCTTATTAAAAAACAAAAGGTTTTGGATTGCCGGATTATTTGGTTTTATTTTATTTTTACCCCATTTATACTGGCAATATATCTATGATTTTCCTTCGTTTAGATACCATCTAATCGAAAGAGGAAAAGAACCTTATAAATTTGAAAATACATTACTACATCTTATAAATCAAATCGCCATAGTTGGCATTACTTTCCCTCTAATTTATTATGCTTTTTTTAAAGAAAAAGCAAAGAATCTTTTTGAAAGATCGCTAAAATATATTGTTATTGGTTTTATAGTATTTTTCTTTTTTAGCACTTATAAATCAAAACCTCAAGCTCAATGGACAATTGCAATTCTGATACCGTTAATTGTGTTGTCATTCAGATATTTTATCAAACATAAAAAAGCAAGGAAATGGTTATTAATTTTAGGCTCTATTCAGTTTTTTATTTTATTGGTTGCCAGAATATTTTTAACAAATGAAAATATTTCACCCATAAAATTAGAACCTCATATAGCAAAAACCTGGGTAAAAGAATTAAAAGAGAATACTGATGGAAAACCTATAGTATTTATGAATTATTCTTATAGAAATGCTGCTGTTTATAAATTTTATACCGGAATAAAAACACATTCCTATAGCATCGTAAAAGGGAGAAAAAGTCAATATGATCTGGTGGATTTTGAAAAAAATATGCAAGGAAAAAATGTTGTAGCTATCAGTGATCTGATAGACGGGCCTTTTTATGCCTCAAAAGATGATAGAAATTTATATGGCTCAGAGATCAATAATTATACTACTTTTCAAAAAGTTACTTGTATAATTCCCTTAGAAGAGATTAAACTATCTCCAGGAAAACATGTCTTTGTTGATTTTGAATTAAAAAATACTTATTCTAAAAGTATTACATTTGAAAATACATCTTTTAAAGGCATTTTTCAGGAAAAAAGAAATAAAGTGTTATATGAAGTGCCCTTACAAATTGATGAATTAATTCCATTAAAAGGAAATGAAACAAGAAAAATGACAGCAAAGTTTATCGCTCCTGAAATTGATGCAAATAAAGAGATCACATTTAGAATTGCTTTGCAGTTTTATGATTTATTAGCAGGGTTTCAAGGAAACAAGGTAACTGTTAAATTGAAAAAATAAATGTTTGAAGTACAAGAAAGACTATTAATTTCAAATGATTGGATTACCATAATTTTATTGATAATATTATTATTAATTGCAATAGTAAAATATCTTTTTAATGAAAGGTTCTCCAAACTTTTTTCTTTGGTTTATTCTGAAAAATACTATTCAGACTATTCAAAATTTAATCCACTAATCATTAACCTTTTCCATGTCATATTCTTTTTTGTGTCAATTTTTAGTATTTCATTGTTAATTTATTACTATTTTGATATTTATAAACCCCAATATATTGACTATAGTTCAATCTTTTTTTTAAAAGTATTTATTGCCGTTATTTTATATATTATAATTCGGGTTGTTGTTGGCTTGTTTTTAGGGATAATATTTGAAAAACAAAATGAACAAAAGTATTTTACTTTCTTAAAGATCAGTAATTTATCACTCTTTTCAATATATTTATTCCCTTTACTTATAATCATAAGTTATACCGCATTATCTTATCATAAATTTTTCTTTATTTTAGGTATTTTTCTATTGTCCATATTAATGGTTTCCCGTTATTTTTCAATGATAAAAAACAGTAAAATAAATTTTAATAGTTTGTTTTATTTATTTTTGTACCTTTGCGCCCTTGAAATAACACCTTTTATTGTTGTTTATAAATTATTTGTTATTTAATGTAAAAGAACATGAAAATAAAAAGTATTCTTGTTTCACAACCTGCTCCAAGATCAGAACAATCTCCTTATTTTGAATTATCGGAAAAACAAAAAGTAAAAATTGATTTTAGATCATTTATACATGTTGAAGGAGAAACTTCTAGAAATGTTAGGGAACAAAAAATTGATTTCTCAAATTTTACAGCAGTAATTTTTACCAGTAAAAATGCCGTAGATAATTTTTTTAGATTAGCTGATGATATGCGCTTTAAAATACCTGATGAAATGCGATATTTTTGTCAATCAGAAGCCATTGCTTACTATTTACAAAAATATGTAGTTTATAGAAAGCGTAAAATTTACGTTGGTAAAAGAACTTTTAATGATTTAATTCAATTGATTAAAAAACATAAAGAAGAAATCTTTTTACTTCCTTCATCAGATAAATTAAAACCTTCTATTCCTAATAGGTTAGATGAAATTGATGTTGATTGGAAAAGAGTTGTTTTATATAGAACTGTAATAAGTGATTTGAGCGATCTTGAAGATGTTATTTATGATTTATTAGTCTTTTTTAGCCCTTCCGGTATTAAGTCATTATTTCAAAATTTTCCTGATTTTAAACAAAAAAATACTCGTATTGCTGTATTTGGTAATTCTACTGTGAAAGCTGCCGAAGAATCTGGTTTAAAAATTGATATTACCGTGCCTACAAAAGAATTTCCATCTATGACAATGGCATTAGAAAGATATTTAGAAAAATTTAATAAAGGTTAACCTTTTTTTTATATCAAATTTAACATATCAAAAAAAACTCGCATAAACGAGTTTTTTTAATTTAGAAAAAATATAAATATTACAAAATATTAGTCTGCATCATTTATAGTTTCTTTAATTTTCTTTTCTAATTCTTCTGCTAATTCTGGATTATCAGCTATCAAGCCTTTGACAGCATCTCTACCTTGGCCTAATTTAGTGTCTCCATAACTAAACCAAGAACCGCTTTTATTGATAATACCATATTCAACACCTAGATCTAATATTTCTCCAACTTTTGAAATACCTTCTCCATACATAATATCAAATTCTGTAGTTTTAAATGGAGGAGCAACTTTGTTTTTAACAACTTTAACCTTAGTGCGATTGCCTAAAACCTTATCACCATCTTTTATTTGTGCTCGTCTTCTAATATCTAATCTTACCGAAGCATAAAATTTAAGTGCATTTCCTCCTGTTGTTGTTTCGGGATTTCCAAATATTATACCTATTTTTTCGCGTAACTGATTGATAAATATTACTGTACAGTTTGTTTTATTAATTGTAGCTGTCAATTTTCGTAAAGCTTGAGACATTAGGCGGGCATGTAAACCCATCTTAGAATCACCCATTTCTCCCTCAATTTCACTTTTTGGAGTAAGAGCAGCTACTGAGTCAATCACAATAATATCAATAGCTCCGGAACTTATCAAATTATCAGTTATTTCAAGTGCTTGTTCACCATAATCAGGTTGAGAAATAATTAAATTATCAATATCTACACCCAAATTTCCAGCATAAAAACGGTCAAAGGCATGCTCTGCATCAATAAATGCAGCTATACCACCATTTTTTTGGGCTTCAGCCATTGCATGAAGCGCCAAAGTAGTTTTACCGGATGATTCCGGACCATAAATTTCAATAACCCTTCCGCGAGGATAACCACCAACACCTAATGCGATATCTAAACCTAGTGATCCTGATGGAATAGCGTTAATATCTTCGTAAATAACATCACCCATTTTCATTACAGAACCCTTTCCATAAGTTTTATCTAATTTATCTAAAGTTAATTGTAATGCTTTTAATTTTGCTTCTTTTTCCTTGTCGTTTGTCATTTTATATCTTAATTAATTATTTGAAAGGCTAAAAATACAAAAAGATAATTATGTATTAGAAATAAATTATGGATAAGTAATTTTAAAAGAGTAAATATTTTTATATAGGTGTATCTTTGCTCAATAGTTCGTTATAAACTTAGGCTGCAATAGTTCCATAGTATAATAGTTCTTCAGCTTTTCGTTTATTTT
>DAOUPQ010000035.1 GCA_030626085.1 Flavobacteriia bacterium | reverse complement strand
TCATTTACTGCTAAAATTGCTGTAGCATCAATAGTAAAATTATCAATTACAGCACCTTCTTGATTAGCAGCCTGATCAGTAGCAAATACAAATCTAAAAATTATATTTGATTCATTTTGAAGTGCTGTCAAATCATAACTGTATTCTTTTAAAGTAGTATCTGTACCAGTCCACTGTTTACCAACAGTTATCGGTCTTTGAGGATCAATAAAACTACTGTTATACCAGTTTGGATCACTAGCGGTGCCTAAGATCTCCCAAGTTTTACCATTGTCAACAGTATATTCCATATACAAAACATCCCAATCTTTTTCAATATCAAATACCATATCAAATTTTAAAACAGGATTTTCTAATTGTGTTAAATTATAACATGGTGAGATTAGATAACTCACGGTTTCATCAGTGTAATTTTTGGTCAAGTTTGTTACATAACCACTTTCAATAATACTGTTAAATTTTGTAGTTGTTGGTTTACCTATTTGCCATAGATTTTTATCTTTTCCAATGGTTTGAATCAACCATTCATCTTCATTAACATCGCCAAAAGTATTAACATATTGACCAGTAGATGAGTTGTTAATGGTAAATTTTACAGAAGCTGAATTATTTTCTGCGAAAGCATCATTATCTATGATAATATTAATATTTAGATCATGGATGCCAAAATCCAAAGAATTATTTGAGTGCAAACTGATCTCTTTATTTTGCCCTGTAGGAATACTTCCGTTATATTGAAAATTGAAATCTTCATTGTCAATACTGTAATTAATAGTAACGGTATTGATAGTGTTTAAGCCATTATTTTTAACTAGAATTTTTGGTGTGATTCCACTGCATTGTACACTATTATTACTTAGAATATCAACTAAGCTGATGTCATTATTTGCCATTATAACTTCAATAGGCGATTGCCATACACCCCTGCCATAAGTACCGGCAGTTATTGTTTTTTCTTCTGTATTTATTTCGATATCTTTTATTGGTACATTGGGTAAATCGGTAGAGTACACTTCCCAATCTGTCATTTTATCATTGATATGGTAAACACCTAAACTAGTACCTAAATACAGATCATTTTGTAAACTAAGGTTTTGGTGTTTGATGACTAATTTTGGTTCGTTTGGCAGATTTAAAGAAATGTTTTCGAAATTAGTACCACCATCAGTTGTTTTAAAAACGCCATTATTAAAAAAACCACCTACTGTTATATATACAATATCATTATTGTTACTATTAATATCTATTGAGCTGATTATATAAGGAAATTCATAAGTTGACTTGGTAAAAGTTAAGCCTCCATCTGTACTTTTGTATAAAAATTTACTTCTAGACACATAGATAAGATCATTATTATTTGGAGAAATATCAATATTATTTAAGTTGCCTCCAAAAATTTTATCAGATACAGCTTCCCAGTTATTATTAATTAATTTGTAAAGTTTTTCGTACCCTGCATAAATAACACCATCTTTATTTAAAACTAGCGGTGTAACCCAATTACCACCCCTGTCACTCGAGTCATCAACTTCATCTGCTGGAGCTGTGGCAACGATTACACCCTCAGTTTCACCACCATTATGAGTCATATTTAAGCTGCTACCAAATTGTGTAAAGCCGTAGTAAACATTTTGATCATTTGGATCAACAGCACAATCCATGCCATCGCCACCATGATATTTATGCCATATATTATTGCTAAAAGCAAAACCACCATTATCTTGTAAACCACCAACTATATTTATTACTGAATGTTTTGCTGTAGATATTTTATAATACTGACTAATATTTAGTGTTTCAGTGAGATCTATAAAAGAATTTCCGTTATTAGAAGATTCGTAGATTCCGCCATCAGTACCTGCATATAATTTATTATTGAAGTACCTTAAAAAATGGATATCAGCATGTGTATAAGTGGGCTCGGAAGGATTCCACCAATGGTTAATCTGAGTGAAATTATCACCTCCATCAGATGATTTCCAGATATCTAAAACGCCAACAAAAACTAAATTTTCATCATTAGGAGAAACAGTCAAAGCCATGTCATACCATGCTTGTTTGCTTACAAAGATATCATCGGTCTCAAGTGTTTTTGTAAAAGTTTCTCCACTATTGGTTGATTTGTAAAGGCCTTGAAATGAATTGTCATCTTTAGCGCTTAAAACATATACTATTTTAGGATTTGCCGGACTAACACCAATCGTAAATCTAGAAGGATTATCAGCTACTGGATCAGGTAAGTTATTTAAAATTTGCGTAAAAGTATCACCCGCATTAGTAGATTTATAAAATTTTGAAGATGTTACAGCGTATATGATGTTAGGATCTTCAGGTTTAAGTTTAATATCTCTAATATTTCCACTTAATTTTCTTTGCCAGTTGGCTCCGGCATCTTCTGATTTATAAAAGCCTTGATTTGTTGCAACCCAAAGCATGTTTGAATTGTTAGGATTGATAAAAATTTCATTAGCTGATGCATTAACGTCATTGAAAGTTAATCCTGTTTTATTCCATGTATTTCCACCATTGGTCGATTTCATTACACCAACACTGTAGGTGTCACGGGCATCATCATCACCGGTAACAATATATACTACATTAGAATTATTAGGATCTATTGCAATACCGGAAACGCCAATCTGGGGAATATTATCCGATAATGGTTTCCAGTTTGTTCCGGCGTCAGTTGATTTCCATATACCTCCTGAAGGAGCACCAACATAAAATATATTAGGGTTATTTGGATCAATAATAAAACTATTGATTCTTCCTTGTCCGGTTTTTACATTTGTAGTATAAGGTCCTAGCGATTGCCAGTTACTTATATTATTTGATTTATTCGCAATCTCATTTTTATGTTCCCAGGATTGCCAAAGCATTGAAGGAGGCGCTATACTTCCATCTTTAAGCGTGTAATATTTCCAATGATCTTCCCACCGTTTAAAAGGTTTAAAACCACTACCTTTTGCTTCCCAATCTTTATCTTTAAAATAATCATTAAAACTTTTACTAAGATCTTGAAATGTACTTTTAGAAGCAGTTGTTAAGGTTTGTTGATTTTGAATCCAGGGAGCATTTTCATTATACTGAGCCTTAATATTTAGGCTCAGAAAAAGAATTATAAATATGCTGGTAAATATTTTTATCATAACAGGGGTTAAAATAGCAATCCTAATATTTTTCAAAGATATGAAAATTTAACTATTTAATTTTGAGCTTCTTCAATATTATAGAATCGTTTATTTTTTTATCTGAAATTACTTTTTTCATATCTTCATTGGGTATGGTAGCTGATAAAACATAATGGGCAATCTTCCAATTATTATCATCTCTAACTATAACTCCGGATCCTCTACAAATATCCATCCACGTATCTAAAATTTCATCAAACCAAGCGGTTTTTGATCTGAAGAAAAATAAATATTTCTATTAATTGAAGTAAAATTCCAGGTTTCTTTTTTATTAAAAAAAGATTTTGCAAATTCTTTAAATTTTTGTTTGCTCCAAACTTCACTGGCATCTGTACATACAAAAACACTATTTGAGGTCATCTTATTAAAGTAAGCGTCAAAATTTGAATCAGCAACATCTTTATGCCATTGGTTTAATGTATTATTAATTTCATTTTTATTCTTTTCTAGATTTTGTGAAAAAGAAAATATAGAAAGTAAAAGAAAAAATGCACAGATTATCAGTGTATTATCTTTTTTCATTTGGGAATATTTAATTTATTTGCGGGCAACTTTAATGGTCTTTTCTCAATAATAGTTTTTGATTTTAAAGAATCATTAGTTACAATCTCATCAATAAAATCTTTAAGTTGTTCATTTAACTCCTTTTGATTTAAATTATTGTTGATCTTTGAATTAAGTGCAGAAAAGGCTTCGTAGATCTTAATGTATTCTTTATGAATTTCTTCTTCTGTAATAATAGAAATTTCTGACATGTCTTCTATACGCAAAGCTTCATTATGAATTACGTTCAATCTGATCTTTACTGAAGGAGTTTGTAGCTCTTCAATACGAATAGAATCTTTTAATTCTTGTGCTAGTTTTGCCAGTTCTTCAGCATTTAGTAAAGATTCTTCTGGAGTATAGATCTTATTTTCATTTAAAAATTTGCTAAACCTCTGATATTCTCCCCAATCCTGCATGAAAATTTTAGATTTAGGAGTCAATTTTTCATTGATCTTCAGAATATATTTTTTTATACTATCTGCCTTTTTTTCTTGAAGAATTACTGTTTCTTTTTTTAAAGACTTATTATTACAAGAATAAAGAATTGATAGAAATATTAATAAAAGAAGTGATCTACTTAACATAAGATTATAATATATTAAAACCCAAAAATAGAGAAAATTTCGTCTCAATTTTGTAATGTACTTAAACTTTTTTACTTCCTAAATTCATTATATTTGTACTCTAAATAAAATACAATGGATAATAAAATTCTCGTTATTGGTGCCAGCGGTCAGATAGGAACTGAGCTCACATTAAAATTACGTCAAATATATGGAAATAATAATGTAATTGCTTCAGATATAAGGAATGGAAATTATGAAGTTATGGAATCTGGTCCTTTTGAAATATTGAATGTAATACAAAAAGATGATATTTTAAAAGTAGCTCAAAAATATGAGATAAAGCAAGTGTATTTAATGGCTGCCATGTTATCGGCTATAGCCGAAAAAAAACCAAAAAACGCCTGGGAATTAAATATGAATTCACTATTTAACGTACTTGATCTTGCGCGAGAAAAAGTTATTGACAAAGTTTTTTGGCCAAGTTCAATTGCTGTTTTTGGACCTTCATCGCCAAAGCAAAATACACCACAATTAACTGTGATGAATCCAACAACGGTATATGGTATTAGTAAATTGGCAGGTGAAAGTTGGTGTTCTTATTACCACGATAAGTATGATGTTGATGTTTGTAGTGTGCGTTATCCGGGTATTATAAGTTATAAAACAAATCCGGGAGGAGGTACAACAGATTATGCTGTTGAAATATTTCATGGGGCAAAAGCACATAAATCATATACTAGTTTTATAAATGAAAATACAGTTTTACCTATGATGTATATGGATGATGCGATTAATGCCACTATAAAAATTATGCAGCATAAGAAATTTGAAAAATATACTTCTTATAATCTTTCAGCGGTTAGTTTTTCACCTAAAGAAATCACAGAAGCAATTAAAAAACATATACCTGATTTTAAAATAAGTTACAAACCAGATAATCGTCAGGAAATTGCTGAAAGTTGGCCTCAGACTATTGATGATAAACAAGCAAGGAAAGACTGGAATTGGGAACACAAAGTTGATTTGGATGAGCTTGTAAAAGAAATGTTGCAAGGATTACATTTTACTGTTTAGTTTTTATTTACAAATTATATTGCGATATGTTAGTTGATTATAATCTATTGAGTGAAACCTCAAATTTTTTTATTTTTCCAAGTAGCAGGAAATTTTATCCGGATGAATTAAGTGTAGTAAATAAAAAAACCGAAATTTTCTTACAAGAACTTACTGGGATCGATTCTTTTTTTGAGATTAAATACCAACGTTTTATTATCATTATCTTTTCAGAGCACACACCATTAAAAATTGATCAAAATGATGCTCTAATCAATTTATTACAAACCATGGAAAGTGAATTTAATTTTACTTTAATAGATAAGGTGAAGGTGTTTTATAAGCAAGGTGAGTATGTGCAGGTAAAAGAAATTTCTGATTTTAAAAAATTGATCAAAAACAGGGGAGTTTCTAAAAAAACCATTGTTTTTAATAATTTTATCAATACAAAATCAGAATATGATTGTTGCTGGGAAGTTCCAGCAACTGAGAGTTGGATCTCACATTTGTTTTAGAATTATGAAAGGTTAAATAGCTCTTTCACATATTTCTCTGGAGATATAGCATTTTCAACATCAAAATCTCCACTTTTTGTTCTTCTTAATGCAGATAAATATGCCCCTGAATTTAATGCTTTGCCAAAGTCATTTGCCAATGAACGAATATAAGTTCCTTTACCACAAACTACTTTAAAATCAACATTAGGCAAGACGATATTAGTAATTTTAAAATCGTAAATATTTATCTTTCTTGATTTGATCTCTGTTGTTTCGCCTTTTCTGGCCAATTCATATAACCTAATACCATCTTTTTTAATTGCAGAAAACAAGGGAGGATACTGGTCAATTTCGCCAATAAAAATTTTAGTTATTGAATTTATTTTTTCTGTTGTGATATGATCTATTGTAAAAGTTTGGTTTATCTCAGTTTCAAGATCGTAAGAAGGTGTTGTTGCACCAAGGGTAATTGTTCCTGTATATTCTTTAGTTTCTGCTTGAAGTTGATTAATATTTTTGGTAAATTTTCCGGTACAAATCACTAACAGACCTGTTGCTAAAGGATCAAGAGTTCCGGCATGACCAACCTTAATTTTTTTAATATTGAAGTATTTTTGAATTGCCCCTCTCAATTTTTTTACAACCTGAAAGGATGTCCATTGCAAAGGTTTATCAATTAAGATAATCTGACCGTTTTGAAAATCTTCAAATTTCATTTAATTCATTAAAGCATAGGTAATTGCGATTAGACCTACAATTATACAATAAATTGCAAAGTAAGAAAGTTTACTTCTTTTTACCAGTGAGATCATCCAATTACAAGCAAAAAGTCCAGAAATAAATGCCGCTATAAAACCTGCACTCATTACACCAAATTGTTCGTTTTGAAAACTTATCTCACCACTCATAAAATCTTTGGCAACTTTACCAAAAATCAAAGGAACGACCATTAAAAATGAAAATCGTGCTGCTTTTGTTCTGTCAACTCCTAGTAATACCGAAGCTGAAATAGTTGCTCCTGAACGCGAAATCCCAGGCAACATAGCTATTGCCTGAGCTATCCCAATAATAAATGATTTTTTGTATGTTACTTTTTTATCGGTATTTTTAGCCTTATCTGCAAGTAATAAAAGAAATGCTGTAACTAGTAACATAATACCAACAAATAAAATTTTCCCACCAAATAGTTGTTCTAATTCATCTTCAAAAAATAAACCGATTATCACAGCAGGAATCATTGATATGATAATTTTTAATGAAAATTCGAGTTCTTCATTCCATTGAAACTGAAATAACCCTTTAATAATCGTAATAACTTCTTTTCTAAAAACAACCATGGTGCTAAGGGCTGTTGCAAAATGCAAGACAACTGTAAAAGTCAAGCTATCTTCAGCTACCAATTTTTCGCCAAAAAGTGCTTTTCCCAGTTCTAAATGTCCACTTGATGAAACAGGTAAAAACTCAGTTAAACCCTGAACTATTCCAAGAATAATTGCTTCTAATAAACTCATAAGATTAGTGTTGAAAAGTAACGTTGAATTAACAATTATTCTATCTTATTTTTTTAATTGGATTTGCAAAAATGGCATATATTTCTACTGCAAGGCCAATAAGTACTATTGTTGGTGCTAATCTGATTCTTTGAAAATTGTAAATATCTTTATTAAAAATTGCAGGATCATCACTGCCGCCGCCATTCATTAAGGCAAATCCAATCAAAATAATAACTACACCTATAATCATTATTATATAATTTTTTTTACCGAATAAGAATTCGCCCTCTCGTTTTATAATTTTTTTCTTTACCATATAATTAAATTTAGTAATACAACTCGTCGGTTTGTAAATTTAAAAACCTTTGTGTCGCAAAAAAGGTACTCAACCAGGTGATCAAAATACCAATAAAGAAAATACCCCCAAACAAACTTAAGATCTGTAATTTGTCATTGATAAAATTAAACTCAGGATAATTTTTATGGATATAATATACTACTCCACTCAAACCTAATAAAGCAACAAATGCACCGATCATTCCAAGTTTAATGCTTCTCCAAATAAAAGGCTTTCTTATAAAACTTTTTGTAGCGCCTACCATTTGCATGGTTTTAATAGTAAAACGTTTTGAATAAACTGATAAGCGCAAAGAACTATTGATCAAAACGATAACAATTAGTGTAGATAAAGTGCTAAAAATCAAGATAAAAAAACTAATTCGCTTTACATTTTTTGTAAGAAGATCAATTAAAGGTTTGTCATAAGAAACTTCAGAAACAAATTGGTTGCTGATATAAATATTTTCAATTTCATCCATTTGTTCAGGAGTCACAAAATCAGCTTTTACATTGATGTCAATTGCATTTTGTAATGGATTATAGCCTAAGAAATTCATAAAATCTTCACCATTTTCTTTTTTATAAATTTCAGCGGCTTCGTCTTTAGATATAAACCTTGTACTTTTTGTAAAAGGTTCTTTATCAATTGAAGCTTGTAATTTATCAATTCCTTCTTTTTTTACATCATTCTTTATAAAAAGTGTAATGGCAGCCTGTTCTTTAAAATGATTGGCAACTTTTTTAGTGTTGAGCACTAATAATCCCAGTAATCCTAATAAAAATAATACCAAAGCAATACTGATGATAACTGAAATATACGAAGAACGCAAACGGCGTTTGTGGTATTTTTCAAAAGATTTACTCATATTTTTAGTCAAAATTTCGATTTGCAAGGTACTTAATTCAATTCATTTTGCAAACTAAACATATCGACAAAATTTAATTAATACATCAGTGTCAATTTTGAGTATATAAAAAAGACAAATTTAGTTTTGAAACTCATTTTTGAGATTTTGTTGTTAGTAGATAGCTTAAAAACGTGAGTTTGACTTACCTAATATTTTTTATTTATAAATAGATATTATATAAAATATTTAAAGCTTATTTTTGCATTTATGGAAACAAATAGACAAAAAAAAATAGCTGGAGTTTTACAGGAAGAACTTGCAGATGTTCTTAGAATAAGTACTCAGGAAAAATTGAAGGGAGTAATAATATCGGTAACTAAAGTTAAAGTTACACCTGATCTAAATGAAGCTAAAGTTTATTTGAGTGTTTTTCCCTCGAATAAAAGAGACGCTATTTTTAAGGAAATTGTTTCAGATTCGTCAAAAATTAAACACCAATTAGCCCAAAGGATGAGGCATCAAATGCGAAAAATGCCCGACCTGACTTTTTATATTGACGATTCATTAGATTATATAGATAATATTGATGCAGCATTAAAAAATAAAGAAAATCCAATTCTAAACCCTGAGATCTTATCAGAAAAGAAAAAGAAATAAGTTGAATTTCCCACTGTACATAGCTAAAAGGTATTTGATTTCTAAAAGCAGTAATAATGCAATAAACATCATTACTCTAATTGCAACTTTAGGTGTTATTGTGAGTACAATAGCTCTTTTTGTTGTTTTATCAGTATTTTCCGGTTTAAAGAATTTTAGTTTAAGTTTTATCAGAATCGCTGATCCCGATCTAAAAGTAAGTGCTGTAAAAGGAAAATCTTTTTTGTTTAATGATGCTATTGAAAAAGCTTTGGTCAATGAAAAAATTGCTAATTATTCTAAAGTAATTGAAGAAAGAGCCTTTTTTAATTACAGAGACAAATCGCATATTGCTGTTATTAAAGGCGTTGATTCAAATTACTTATTTGTCAATAGAATAGATACGGCGGTATATTTTGGAGAATGGGTAAATTATACAGCAAAACACACTGTTGTTGTAGGTAGTGGAATATCAAATATACTTTCGGTTGGTGCTTATGATTTTTTAGATCCGCTTAAGATATTTGTACCAAAACCCGGAAAAGGTTATATCACCAATCCCAAAACCGCTTTTAAAAGTTTAAAGACACAACCTATTGGTATTTATAAACTTACTGATGATCTTGATAAAAAATATGTTTTTGCTAATTTAAGTTTGACAGAAGATTTATTAGACTATAAACCTAATCAAATCACCGGAATTGAAATTAAGCTAAGTGATGATGATTATAGCAAAGAAGTTCAAAATCAATTGCAAACCAAATTAGGAGATCAATATAGAGTGCAAACTCGCGAACAATTAAATTCGGTGTTTTATAAAATGCTCAATACTGAGAATTTGGCTTCTTATCTGGTTTTTACGTTGATCTTAATAATTGCATTATTTAATGTAATTGGTGCCATTGTAATGATGATCATAGATAAACGCAATAATTTAAAAACACTTTTTCATTTGGGCGCTGATATCAGAGAAATAAGAAAAATATTCGTACTACAAGGATTTTTATTAACCTTGTTTGGCCTGGTGATTGGTTTGTTAATTGCCATTCCTTTTGTGTTATTACAAAAAAAATACGGACTAATAATGATTACTAAGAATTTGGCATATCCTGTTGAGTTTCATTTTACCAATGTTTTGGTTGTTGTCTTAACCATAGTTATTTTAGGTTATCTGGCTGCAAAAATTGCCAGTGCACGGATCAGTAAAAAGTTGGTGGAGTAGATTTATCATTCAAACTCCAATTTATACTGTTCAGGAAACAACTTAAAAGATCTTCGATGGTAGTTTGTTATTCCTGAATGAATTATTACTTGTCTGTGTTGTTGGGTTGGGTATCCTTTATTTTGTTTCCAATTGTATTCAGGAAACTCATCATGAATCTTTTCCATATAAGCATCACGATAAGTTTTTGCTAAAACAGAAGCTGCTGCAATACTCAAATATTTACTATCTCCTTTAATGATTGTTTTGTGTTCAATATTTTTATATTGTTTAAATCTATTTCCGTCAACAATAATATATTCCGGTTTTATTTTGAGCATTTTAATTGATTGATGCATTGCTAAAATTGAGGCGTTCAAGATATTTATTTCATCGATCTTTTCCTGATAAACAAAGGCAACTCCATAGGCTAAAGCTTCTTTAATAATAATTGGTTTCAATAATTGTCGTTGTTTTTCGGTAAGTTGCTTGGAGTCGTTTAACAAATCATGCTTAAAATTTCTTGGTAAAATTACAGCTGCTGCAACAACGGGCCCGGCAAGACAACCTCTTCCTGCTTCGTCTGTTCCTGCTTCAAGTTTATAAGATGAAAAGTTTTGTTTTAGCATAATTATTAAACAAATATCAAAAATAATAATTTGATACAATTGTACTTGTAAATTCTTTAATTTTATTTACACAATTATTTTACCTTTGTCGTCAATTAAAAATATTTATGCTTAGAATACTTACAGTAATTTTTTTATTATTATTTGCTTTTTCTGCATTAGCGCAAATTGATCCAAGGAATCCTATAAATAGATCTCCTAATTTGGACAATAGGTTTTTGGAGAATCCTGATGATTCAACACGTGTATTTACCAAAGAAATTGATGTAAAATTAAGTGGTAAAACACATTATGCAGATTATAAGATTATATCGTACACTACTGATACTACGTATATTGATACAACATTGAGTTTAGCCAAATACTATAAATTTAATTTTATAAGAAAAGATAATTTAGAATTATTGGCTTTTCAAAATCAAGGTCAGACCTTTAATAATTTAGCCTATACATTCAATAACCTTTCAATATATCCAAGTATTGGTGCAAGAGCTAAACATCATAGTTATTATGAAGTTAAAGATATTAATTATTTTCAGGTTCCAACACCAACAACCGTATTAACATACAGAACCGGTATGGAACAAGGTCAGGTGATGGAAGGGATGTTTACTTTTAATATGTCAAAACAGTTTAACGCTTCTATTGCTTTTAAAGGTTTACGATCTCTAGGAAATTACCGGCATATTTTGAGTGATCATGGTAATTTGAGGATTACGATGAGTTATAATACTAAAGATGAAAGATATTTTGTTCGTACACATATAGCGGCACAAGATATCAATAATGAAGAAAATGGAGGTTTAACTCAGGAATCAATTAATAATTTTGAAAGTGGCTCAGAAAATTTTAAAGACCGTGCAAGACTGGTTACAAATTTGACCGATGCTGGAAATCTATTACGAGGAAATCGATATTATTTTGATCATTATTACAAACTTTGGCAGGAAAAAGATTCTGTTAAAACCAGAAAATTATCCAATTTTAAAATTGGACATATTTTTAATTATGAACGAAAACATTATGAATTTGAAGAAAATGCCGCAAATCCTTTTTTTGGACAAGCTTTTGTTTCTCCAATAAAGGATGATGCTAAGTATTCAAAAATGTATAATGAAATATATATCAACTTTAATTCTCCTTATATTTTAGGTAATTTTAAAGTGAATGTTAGCGATTTTGATTATTCTTATAGTTATAAGAGTATGTTAATTAGTGATGATGGAGTAATCGATTCAAAATTAGATGGAAACCTGATAGCTGCAGGTGTTGAATGGCAAACTGACTTGAAGAGATTTAACTTACATGCCAAGGCATCAACAATTTTATCGGGTAATTTAAATGGTAATAATATTTCGGCAAATGCATCTTATAGAATTGACAGTATAACATCAATTGAAGCGGGCGCTTTTACAAATACAAGATCACCAAATTTTAATTTTTTACTTTTTCAGAGTGATTATAAAAGCTATAACTGGCAAAACGACTTTAAAGACGAACAAACCAGTAGTTTTTATTTGGCAATCAATTCAAACAAATTGATAAATGCATCGGCTCAAATAACTTCAATCAATAATTACAGCTATTTTAAACTTCCTGATGGTCAAAGTCAAGCAAAACCTTTTCAATCAAATGAAACCGTTAATTATTTAAAAGTTAAAATTAGTAAGGAGTTTAAATTTGGAAAATTTGCTTTGGATAATGCTTTTATTTATCAAAATGTTTCTAGTGGAAGTGATGTTTTTAGAGTTTCCGATTTTATTACCCGAAATTCATTTTATTTTCAAGATCGTATTTTTAAAGGAGATGCTTTACATCTACAAACCGGAATAACATTTACCTATTTTAGTAAGTATTATATGAATGCTTATAATCCGTTATTATCGGAATTTTATTTACAGAATGATGCTGAATATGGGGGTTTT
>DAOUPQ010000026.1 GCA_030626085.1 Flavobacteriia bacterium | reverse complement strand
TAATTAAAAATGTGCAAGGCAAATTGTTTGTTGCTGTAGACTCTCACATACGGGATAGATTCGAGACAAACAAATCTTCACCAATTATATTTTCAAGACAATTTGCAATCATGCTACCACACGGGCTTTTATGCACCATGGAACTAGCGACTTACAATCGTGCACGAAACAAAGTTATACATTTATCATTTTTAAAAAAAATTTAATGGACGCTACCACGTATTAAATTCATCTATATTTGTAAAAAACCATACATGGATTATATTCAATTAATTGTTGGATTTGTTTTCTTGATACTAGGAGGGCATTGGTTATTAAAAGCAGCAGTTGCATTATCATTACGACTCTTAATACCTAAGATTGTAATTGGAATGACAGTAGTATCTTTTGCTACTTCGATGCCAGAATTACTCGTTAGTTTAAATTCGGCTTTAGAAGGGCATGCTGATATTGCTTTAGGAAACGTAATCGGTTCAAATATTGCAAATTTAGGACTTGTATTAGGTGTGGTAACTATTTTATCAACAATAACCGTAGAAAAAAGTTTCTATAGAACCGATTGGCCTATAATGATGTTAGCTTCGGTTGTTTTTTATTTATTCATAGTATTTGATGGTGTTTTGCAACGATATGAAGGTTTAATCATGTTTTTAATGTTAATAGTTTTTTTGGTTTATTTGTTAAAATTCCAAAAACCTGCTGTAGTAGATGAAATGCCAGAAGATGATGTTGAGTTACCAATGTATTTAACGCTTATTTTCTTATTAATTGGAGGAATTGGTTTGTGGGGAGGCTCTGAGTTATTAATTAAAGGTGCTGTTAGTTTAGCAACCCGGTTTAATGTTGAAGAAAGAATTATAGGTGTAACTATTATTTCAATAGGCACTAGTGTTCCTGAATTAGCTGCATCGGTAATTGCTGTTATAAAAAAAGAAAAAGCTATTTCACTTGGAAACTTATTGGGCTCAAATGTGTTTAATATTTTTGCGGTTTTAGGCATTACTTCAATGGTTACGCCAATAAAAGTTCATGATGAAAGGTTATTAACAAACGATATTATTTGGATGCTTGTTTTTGCAATTATGATCTTTCCTTTGGTTTTTGCTCCCGTTAGGATGAAGTTAAGCTGGAAAGAAGGACTTATCTTTTTGATAACTTATTCCGTATTTATAACGCTTATGTTATAAATCAATAGATTCTAATAATCACTATATTTTTTTATTAGCTATCAAAAATACAGGGTATAATATTGTATTTATGATAAAAAAACTAAATATACCCTAAAAATATTAGGGTATTGTATTGTTATTCCATAAAATATTATATTTTTGTAGCTTAAATTTAAAAAAATAAATATGTCTACTTTTCGATTTCATGCTTTAAAAGAAACCCTAAAACGCGAGCCGCTTCCATTTAAAGAAACAACGAACCGTTCGGTAATATTTGGTAAAAATGTTTTTAATGAAAAAACGATGCGCCAGTATTTAACAAAAGATGCCTACAAAGGTGTTATGAGTTCCATGGATAAAGGTACCAAGATTGATAGAAATATAGCAGATCAGGTTGCTAACTCTATGAAAGATTGGGCACTAAAAAAAAATGTTACCCATTATACACACTGGTTTCAACCTTTAACAGGTGGTACAGCCGAAAAACACGATTCATTTTTTGAACCTATTGGAGAAGGAAGTGCAATTGAGAGCTTCGGAGGTAGTCAATTGGTACAACAAGAACCAGATGCTTCAAGTTTTCCAAGTGGAGGAATAAGAAATACTTTTGAAGCGCGTGGTTATACAGCCTGGGATCCAACTTCACCAGCATTTATCTATGGCACAACTTTATGTATTCCTACTATTTTTGTATCGTATACAGGTGAAGCATTAGATAATAAGACACCTCTTTTAAGAGCACTACAAGCCATTGACAAACACGCTACCGCTGTAGCCAAATATTTTGATAAAAATGTTACAAAAGTAAATGCAAATTTAGGCTGGGAGCAAGAATATTTCTTAATTGATAAAGCTTTAGTGGCTACCCGACCTGATATTATAATGACAGGAAGAACCCTATTGGGTCATGCACCTGCAAAAGGACAACAATTAGATGATCATTATTTTGGTAGCATTCCAAGAAGAACTCTAAATTTTATGCGAGAATTAGAATATGAATGTATGCTGCTGGGTATTCCTGTGACAACACGTCATAATGAAGTTGCTCCAAACCAATTTGAATTAGCGCCTATGTTTGAAGAAACTAATCTGGCAGTTGATCATAATTCATTATTAATGGATATCATGACGAAAATTGCTTCTAAGCATAATTTTAGAGTGTTATTTCATGAAAAACCTTTTGCCGGTATAAATGGTTCAGGAAAACACAATAACTGGTCATTGGCTACTGATACAGGTGTAAATTTATTAAGCCCAGGGAAGACTCCTATGCGCAATTTACAATTTTTAACATTTTTTGTCAATACAATAAAAGCTATTCATGTTTATGAAGAGTTAATGCGTGCCGGTATAGCTTCTGCAAATAACGATCATCGTTTAGGCGCAAATGAGGCACCACCAGCAATTATTTCAATTTTCATTGGTAAACAACTAACAAATGTTCTTAAAGAACTTGAAAATGTAACTGATGGTAAACTATCCCCAGAAGAGAAAACAGATCTAAAACTAAATGTAGTTGGTAAAATTCCTGAAATTTTATTGGATAATACTGATAGAAACAGAACCTCACCATTTGCTTTTACAGGTAATAAATTTGAGTTTAGAGCCGTTGGTTCACAAGCTAATTGTGCAAATCCGATGACAGTTTTAAATACTATTATGGCCAAACAATTAAAAGAATTTAAAATTGAGGTTGATAAATTGATTGCCAATAAAGATCTGAAAAAAGATGAGGCTATTTTTAATGTTCTACGTGAATATATTAAAGAATCTAAAGACATACTATTTGAAGGAAATGGTTACGGTAAAGAATGGGAAATTGAAGCAGCTAAAAGAGGTTTAAGTAATCATAAATCTACTCCTGATGCTATTAGACCAAAAGTAGGTAAAAAAGCTATTGATTTATATAAGGAGTTGGAAGTTATGAATGAAAAGGAAATTATAGCGCGTCATGAGATCGAGTTAGAAGAATATGCAATGAAAATTCAAATAGAAGGTAGAGTTTTGGGTGATATAGCTTTAAATCATATTATTCCTACAGCAGTAAACTATCAAAACAAACTCATTAAAAATGTTACCGGTCTGAAAAATGTATTTAGTGAAGATTTTGAATCTATTGCTAAAGATCAAATGGATCTAATTAAGAAAATATCGAATCATATTTCAGGTATTAATAATAAAGTTACTTTAATGGTTGACGAGCGAAAAAAAGCCAATTTCATGGAAGATCCTGAAGAAAAAGCCAATGCTTACTGCAATAAAGTAAAACCTTATTTTGATGGAATAAGATATCATTGTGATAAATTGGAAATGATGATTGATGATGAATTATGGCCTTTAACAAAATATCGTGAAATGCTTTTTACAAGATAAATTGATCTATAATCAAATGTTTTTAAAATGAGAGGTCTTTTCCTCTCATTTTTAATTTTAAAAATCTTACTATTTCTGAAAATTCAATTAAACATGTATTGTATATTTGTGCTCTTAAAAATAAATTGAGGTTGAATTCATTTGTCACTATTTATAAAAAAATATCATGTTTTGATAATAATATTTTATTATCGACTTTAATACTATTTTTTGTTATTAATTTAAATGCTCAATCATTAGGTGAGGATGAATCTTTTATTACCGAATTAACGCAAAAAGAAAGCTCAAAAATCAAACAAAACATTTTTGCACAAGTAAAATTTGATTATGGAGGTATTCTTCCTACAGTTAAAGATAAGGGAATTGAGAAATATTATGGCTTAGATCTTAGAGTTGCATGGCAAAAAAAGGAAAATGATGTATATTCAACTCTTTACAAAGCACCGAAATTTGGTTTAGGGTTTTACTCCGGTTCTTTTGACAATAATGCTTTTGGTGAACCAAATGGACTTTACGGTTTTGTTGAAGTACCGATCTTTAATCAAAGAAAAAAAAAAAATTGGATATATAGCATTGGATTAGGATTAGCATTTAATTTTAATTATTATGATCCGGATGAAAACCCCTCAAATGAGTTAATTGGCTCAAATAAAAATGTTTATATAGCTTTTTCATTAGAAGGAAGATATAATATTACTGAAAATTGGGTAGCCGGTCTTGGTTTTGGTATGAAACACTTTTCAAATGGACGGCTGATATTACCAAATAGAGGTATTAATTTGTTACCCTTAACAGTTACGACTGAGTATAATTTTGGAGATAATTATACAGATATTAAAAAAGGAAAACTACAAACATTTAAACCCTTTAATATTTTTAATATTTATGGAGCAGCCGGTTATAAAAATTTTGAATATGGTGATGCAAAATATTTCAAATCCACTTTTGGAATCAGTTTTTTAAGACAATTCAAATATAAATTCCGATATGGTTTAGGTTCTGAAATTTTTTATACGGCAGGTTCTTTAGATAGAGTTATTAAAGATAAAAGTGATTTTAATAAATTATTTAGTTATGGAATTTCTGCTCAATGGGAATGGCTTTTAACTGAAAGAATGTACATACCACTTAATTTTGGAATTCATTTAAATCACAATAAAGAAAATTTTGAACAATTACTATATCAAAGAGTTGGTTTTGGTTATTTATTAGGCAAACATAAAAATATTATTTTAGCTATTAATTTAAAAGTTACTGAATTTCATGCAGATTATGTTGAATGGACAATAGGATATTCATTTAAAAAAGATAAAAATAAGTACGAATTAATTTTTTGATCTTAAGATAATAATCAGTGTGATTGATAATTACTGCAGTAAAAAACCCAAAATTTTCTAATATCTCTATCTCCTTTTTTAATTATTATTGGTTCTAATTGTTCTGCCTTTTGAAAAAAATCAGACAACTCCGGCTTTAATTCTCTTTTATCATAATTTTTAAACCGTGAATCAGAATCAATAAATATAGCATCCTTTCCATTTAAAGTAGAAAGATCATCTCCCAAATAATCAAAATACTTGGCGTGTAAACCGATAATATTTTGAGCATATATCTTTTCATCCAAATAAAAGTTTAACACAGCCGTAGTTTTGTAATTATCTGCTGAAAAGATAAAAGCGTCAGGATATTCTTTTTGTAATTTTTGGGTCTCTATTGCTAGCTCTTCCCATCCTACCCATGTATCATCACTCTTAATTGGAACAAGGTAGAATAATACTTGTAAACTGACTAGTACGTGGATAACAACTGATATAATTATTTGAATTTTTATAAGTTTTTTAGAAAAAAATATGCCAGCTAAGATAATTCCTGTGATATATGAAGGCATCATCCAATTGAGTTTTACCCAGTATATAAAGGTCAACGAAAAGAATCCTACAAAAGTTGGTATAAAAAAAGCGAGTAAGAACAAAATTCTATCTGAAGGTAAATTGAATTTAATTACTATTTTTTTAAGATACTTAAGTGTTAAAATTACAATTACTAAAAAGAGAACAGGTAATAACAACAATAATTGATGTCCTATTGCTCCGAAGAAATTTGTTGGACTAATTTTAAATTCAGAAATTTCAGCTGTTCTATTTGACGATTGAAATAAAAATGATACGAAATCATGTTGGTAATTCCACCAAAAAACAGGAAAAGTAACCAAAGCACCGATAATCATTGATGTCCAAAGCCACGGTGATAGAAGGAGTTTTCGATATTTATTTGAAAAAACCAAAAAACCAATAAGTCCAATTTGAAGGAATAAGGCAGTATATTTACTGTCAAATGCAAGTCCCATCATAATTCCTGCCCATATCCAATAGATCTTTTTATCCTCAAAAATAGCTTTGTATAAAAATATTAGAGCGAGTGTCCAAAATAATAAAAGCGGAACATCAGGAGTAGAATTAAATGACAAAATTGAAATAAAAATACTTGTCCCGATAAGAACAATTGCATTTTGTAATTTTTGTGCTGATAAAAAGTATGATGCTAACTTATAGAAACTTAAAAGTGTAAAAGAAGTAATAACAAAATCAGCAAGTTTAAGTGTAAAAACAGATTTTCCAAAAACAGCAGTAAATATTCTTAAAATATAACCAATCATACCCGGATGATCAAAATATGAAAGTGATAAATTCTCTCCGTAAAAATGATAATAAGCATCCTGAGGCATTAAACCCATAAAAGGTAATAGCATAAATCGGAATAATTGAAATGCCAATACCAAACTGATACCCGGGTGTTTTTTTATATAATATTGTATTTTAACCATTTTTGTGTATTATCCCATACCTTTTTAACATATTAAAAACCTTTAATGTACAAGTATCAAATAAATGTAAATGTAAAAAAGTTATCTTAAAATATAAATTATATTTTATTAGATTTACAGATGTTAAAATTTTATTGATTAATAATGAACAAAATAACAATAATTGTAATCTTATTTTCACTTGCATTAAATGCTCAAACAAGTAAAAAAGCTAATTTAATTGATAGTGTTGAGCCAAAAGTTATTGAATGGCGTAGAGACTTTTATCAAAATTCCGAATTATCAAACAGAGAATTTGAGACTTCAAAAAAAATTGTAGCACATTTAAAAAGTTAGGGTATGGAAGTACAAACCGGAATTGCACATACGGGGGTTGTAGGTATATTAAAGGGAAGGAAAACTAGGTGTCACGGCAATGGTTAATTTAACATTAGATTATATGAATGCTTTTAAGAAATAATCTTTTGTACTTGATGAAATTATTGTAACATCTATTACACTAATTAATTCGTTTTAACGTTAATTTGTAATTTATATTAAATTTTAAAGAAAATATGGGATTGTTTAGTTTATTTGGTGGTAGTACTGGAACAGTATCTATTGATGATTATTTACAAAAAGATGCTGTTATTATTGATGTAAGAACAGAACCTGAATTTTATGAAGGACATGCCAAAGGTTCAAAGAATATTCCTTTACATATAATAGCTGATCAAATTAGTGATATTAAGAAAATGGATAAACCTGTCATAACTTGTTGCCGTAGTGGAGCAAGGAGTGGTTCGGCTGCAAGTATTTTGAAACATCAAGGTATTGATGCAATAAATGGTGGTCCGTGGCAAAATGTGGCTAGTTATATTAAATAAGAAATCACGATAAATGTATAAAAAAGAGGCTATCAACAAAGACATCCTCTTTTTTATTTTTGATTATATTAGCATCATCAATCCAGTTCGCGTTCAAAATCCATAACTTCTTGTAAATTATTTTTTACAACAGATGCTAATTCAGTATTTGATGAAGCATTTATTTTAACAATATTATTTTCAAAACTTATATTATTAATATCCGCTCCTATGAATAATCCTTTTAGATCAAGATATAAAATAAACTGAGCAATATCTCCTTCAATTTGTTCTATTCCTTTTTTGTTTTTAATTTCAAATACGCCCTCCATATCCGTTGTATATTCAAAATCAAAAGAAAATTTTTTATTGACAAAAGTACCGTATATTTCGAATGAATTTCCGCTTTGAAGTACATTAGCAAACTCAAAGGCAACTTTATGATAAATTCCGGGTTCCATTGAAACTGGTTCAATAGGAGGCGTACTTGTTCCTGTTAAGACATTAAATTGATAAGGTCCTTCAAAATCGAATTTTTTATTACCTGAAATCTTGGTATTTGTTTTTAATTCAATATTACGCACACCCATAATAACTTTAGTAAATTCAATATTTCCTTCTAATGGATTTACAATATTTTTTGTGTCGTTTGTAGATTTGTTTTCTGTAGATCTTTGTTGAATACTAAAACCTGATCTTGTGTTAATATCAATTTCTTCATTACTACAACTAGTAAGAAAGATTAACAAAAAAGATAGAATAAAAATTACATTTTTCATAGCCTGTGTTTTTTATGATTAAATAGAAGGGAAGAAAAATTTAGAAATATTCTTAAGTAGATATTCATGTGTTTACCATTAATATATCTGAATTTATAACGTGAATAAATAGATAATATTGTTAATTTGATCAAAAAGGATTCTGGGGAGTATTACATTGAAGAAAGCTTATATTGAATATCACCAAGTTTTAAGCGGTATTATTGGTAAAATTTTATATGTGGATATTTAATTTGAATCTCCTTGATCTTAGATTCTGTTTTTTGGATAAATTCCTGATGCTTTTTAGAGAATTTATTAAAAGGTTTGTGCTGTAAAGATCTTTGAATATTTTCAATTTCCTGCATCAAATGAAATGAGTTTGGTTCAATCCAGGAATCTTTGAATTTCTCCCAAATATATTCCATAGCTATTTCATTAGGATGCAGCATATCACTTTTATAAAACCGATATTCTCTTAGATCATCCATCATTATTTCATAAGAAGGAAAATAAAAAGTTTGTCTATAATCAATTATTTGATGTATTGCCGAAATCAGATGTGCTTTACTAAGATTATTCTCTACAAAACCATCCTTAAGATGTCTCACCGGACTTACCGTAAATAATATGATAATATTTGGATTTACAGAATTGATTTTTGCAATAGAACTTTCTAAACTTTTACCAACCTGATGAATACTTAACAATTTTTTTTGGAATTTTTTTTGCGGAATTTTATGACAATTAGCGACAAATTGTTCAGAATCTTTAAGACGATAAACCCATGAAGATCCCAAAGTTATCAAAATATGAGAAGCTTTTTTCAATGCCAAATTAGTTTGCTGAATTTGATTGTTGATATCATCTAAAATATCTTTTTCATTTTCAGATGAAAATTTGGTATGATGGTTAAAACTCAACCAAAGATCATTAAAATGGAACAGATCTTCTTTTTGATATTTTTTATTTTCAATACAATCATTGATAGAATTTTCTATAGCGATTGGATGGAATAAGATTCCGTGTGGATTAGAATTATTTTTAAATTGATAGAAATTAAAATGTTTCTCAATATTTTCAGTAAAACACGAACCAAAAAGCACTATCTCAGAATTGTAATTAATCTGTCTTTTTTGTTTAGGAATATTAATTTCTGTTCGGAATTTCATAAGAAAAATATTTCGGCTCAAAAATTCAATTTATTAACTATGTGTATTTTTTATAAAATTAATTTAACTTTTCAAATACTTACATAAGCATAGCATTTAAACTCAGTTTCATCACTTTGATCAAGCCGATTTAAATTACATAGATTTTCTTCTTTTGGGTCATCATTTTTTTTGCAACTTAAACAAAGTTGAGGCTTTGAAATTAGATTTGGATTTATTTCATTACCATCATCATCAAAATAAGGCATAGTTTTTTTATTTAATATAATTCTTAGCTTTTTCCAATGCCTCTTTAATTCCATCAGGATTTTTTCCCCCGGCAGTTGCGAAGAAAGCCTGGCCTCCTCCCCCACCTTGAATTAGTTTTCCTAATTCTCTTACAATAGTTCCTGCATTAAGGTTTTTATCTTGGCTTAATTCTTTATTGATATAAATAGTTAAAAATGCTTTACCATTGATGTTGGCACCATTGATAAAAAATAAATTATCAACTTTATCTGCCAATTCAAATGCCAGATTTTTAACTGTATTATTATCTAAATTTATTTTAGTTGCTAAAAAGTTAACCCCATTGATTTCAACAACATTTTTAATTAAGTCATCTTTTAGTGATGCAGCTTTATCTTTTAATAGTTGTTCAACCTCTTTTTTTAGTTTTATGTTTTCTTCTTGTAAATTTGTAACAACATTTAAAACATTGGTCGGATTTTTAAAAGTAGTTTTTATCTTTGAAAGTTCATCATCCTGTATTAAAAAATAGTCTTTTACTGCGTCATTGGTAATGGCTTCAATTCTTCTAATACCTGCAGCTATAGCACTTTCAGAAATAATTTTAAAATACCATATATCACCAGTGTTTTGTACATGAGTTCCGCCACAGAGTTCCATTGATTTACTAAACTTTACCGTTCTTACAGTATCCCCATATTTTTCACCAAAAAGCATAATAGCACCTTGTTTTGTTGCTTCTTCTATAGGAATATTTCTATTTTCTTCAAGATCTATCTTTTCATTAATTCTGGCATTGACAAATTTTTCTACTTCTTTAATTTTATCATGAGTTAATTTAGAAAAATGTGAAAAATCAAATCGCAGATTTTTAGAATGTACAGCCGACCCCTTCTGTTCGACATGTTTACCTAAAATTTTGCGCAAAGCCTGGTGTAATAAATGTGTTGCTGTGTGGTTACAGTTGGTTCTAAAACGTTGTTTTTCATCTACAACAGCGCTAAAAGCTTGATTTGGATCTTCAGGTAAATTCTTTGTAAAATGTAATATTAGATTATTCTCTTTTTTTGTATCAACAATATAGATCACATTTCCGTTAGGAATCTCTAGATATCCTTTATCACCAACTTGCCCACCACCCTCTGCATAAAACGGAGTCATATTAAAAACAAGTTGATACATTTCACCATCTTTTTTTGATGTCACTTTTCGATAACGAGTAATTTTAATTTGAGCATTTAAATAATCATAACCTATAAACTCTTCCTCATTATCTTCTTGTAAAATTACCCAATCGTCAGTTTCAATATTAGCAGCGGCTCTCGATCGGTTTTTTTGTTTTTCCATTTCAACTAAAAAAGCATCTTCATCAAATTTAAGTCCTTTTTCACGAAGGATCAATGCCGTAAGATCTTTTGGAAAACCATAAGTATCATACAATTCAAATCCTTTAACACCTGAAATTATATTTCCTTTAGAATTGTTAATAATATTATCTAATAAGATCAAACCTTGATCTAAGGTGCGTAAAAATGAATTTTCTTCTTCTTTTATTACATTTTGGATCAATTGTTTTTGAGAGATCAATTCAGGGAAAGCGCTACCCATCTGATCGCTCAAAATATTGACAAGCTTGTAGATAAAAGCTTCTTTTTTGTTTAAAAAAGTAAATCCATAGCGAATAGCTCTTCTTAAAATTCTTCTAATCACATAACCTGCACCATTATTTGATGGTAATTGACCATCGGCAATTGAAAAGGCAACTGCACGAACATGGTCAGCTATGACTCTGATAGCAATATCGGTTTTTTCGTCTTCACCGTAGGATGTTTGTGTAATCGTTTCAATTTCTCGAATCAACGGTATAAAAACATCAGTATCATAATTAGATTTTTTGTTTTGCAGAACCATACACAAGCGCTCAAATCCCATTCCTGTATCAACATGTTGGGCAGGTAATTTTTCTAATACACCATTAGCTTTACGATTGAATTCAATAAAAACCAAATTCCAAATTTCAACAACATGTGGATGATCTTTATTTACAAGATCTTTCCCCTTAATTTTCTTCTTTTCGCTATCAGATCTAAGATCTACATGGATTTCACTACAAGACCCACATGGCCCCTGAACACCCATTTCCCAAAAATTATCTTTTTTGTTTCCGTTTATAATTCTATCCTTATCAATAACTTTTTCCCAACAATTAAATGCTTCTTGATCAAAACTTAAATTATCACTTTTATCTCCTTCAAAAACAGTTACATAAAGATTATTTTTATCAATTTTCAATACTTCAGTTAATAATTCCCATGCCCAGGCAATAGCTTCTTTTTTAAAATACCCACCCGCCGGCGTGGCAGGGTTACCAAAACTCCAGTTACCCAGCATTTCAAACATAGTATGATGGTATGTATCAATACCCACTTCTTCCAGATCATTGTGCTTTCCTGAAACACGCAAACACTTTTGAGTATCTGCAATACGATTTATTTCAATTTTTTTCTGACCTAAAAAGTATTCTTTAAACTGGTTCATTCCAGCATTTGTAAACATTAAAGTAGGATCTCCTTTGATGACAATTGGAGTCGAAGGAACGATTTTATGACCTTTAGAAATAAAAAAATCTAAAAATGCCTGTCTGATTTTTTGTGAAGTCATATGAATTATTTATGAGCTAATTTTTTAAGTTTTTTTATAACTAACAAAAAAAATGTATTTTTGTTAATTATGTTTTTTCGAAACTAAATTTCGAATACAAAAATAATATAATTATATGTTATGGCGAAGGTAAAATATTATTACGATTCAGATACCTTATCATACCGGAAAATTGAATCACGCAAACGCGATAGATTTAAAAAAACAATGCTTTTTACTTTGGCATCTGCTCTATTTGGTATATTATTTTTATTTCTAACATTAAGGTTTATTGAATCACCAAAAGAAAAAGTTTTAAAGCGCGAGTTGGAAAATATGAAGTTGAATTATAATCTTCTCGATAAAAAAATGGCGCTATCACAAGAAATTTTATCTGATATTCAAGAAAGAGATAATAATATATATCGTATTTATTTTGAGGCTAATCCGATACCCGAAGAGCAGAGAAAAGCTGGGTTTGGCGGTGTTAATCGTTACAAATCTCTTGAAGGTTTTGATAATTCAAGTATGATTATTGAAGCTACTAAAAATATTGATATTTTATCTAAACAGCTTTATGTTCAATCAAAATCACTAGATGAAATTACTGCTTTAGTAAAAAATAAAGAAAAATTATTGGCTGCAATTCCTGCTATTCAACCTATAAAAAATGAGGATCTAACCAGAATGGCATCAGGTTATGGTTGGAGATCTGATCCATTTACAAAAGCCCGAAAAATGCATAAAGGGATGGATTTTACATCTCCAAGAGGAACGCCAATTTATGCAACAGGAAATGGAAAAGTGATTAGAGCCGATAGTAGATCATCAGGTTTTGGCAAACATATTAGAATTGATCATGGTTTTGGATACATTACTTTATATGCTCATTTATCTAAATATAATGTAAAGAAAGGTAAAAAAGTTAAGCGTGGTGATTTAATTGGATTTGTTGGAAGTACAGGTAGATCACAAGCACCTCATTTACATTATGAGGTTCGATATAATGGCAATCCAATTAATCCAATTAATTTTTATTACGGAGATCTATCGCCGGAAGAATTCAAAGAGATGTTACTTAAAGCTTCGCAAGAAGGACAATCATTAGACTAATGTATATAAATTTACCAGATAAACGATATTTTAAAATTGGTGAAATTGCCAATGCTTTTGGTGTGAATGCTTCTTTAATTAGATTTTGGGAGAATGAATTTGTTGTTTTACAACCAAAAAAAAATAAAAAAGGCAATAGATTGTTCACACAAGATGATGTTAAAAATTTGCAACTAATCTATCATTTAGTAAAAGAAAAGGGTTACACTTTAGAAGGAGCTAAAAATAAGTTAAAAGAAAATCCTGAAAAAATATCTGATAATCATCAAATTATTGTTAGATTGGAGAATATTAAAAATGAACTTTTAAAAATTAAAAATCAACTTTAGAACTTTAAATTATTTATTATGAAAAAACTAATTCCTATTGCCATTATTGTAATTGTTTTAATTGGTATATTTAGATGGGGTGTTGGACTTAACAATACGATGGTAGAAAAACAAGAAACTGCCAAAACTCAATGGGCCAATGTTGAAAGTGCTTATCAAAGAAGAGCAGATCTTATACCTAATCTTGTAACTACGGTAAAAGGGTATGCAAGTCACGAAAAAGAAACCTTAGAAGGTGTAATTGAAGCCAGAGCAAATGCTACAAAAACTACCATTGATCCAACTAATGTTACTCCTGAACAAATGGCTGCATTTCAAGAATCTCAAAATACTTTAACTGGTGCTTTGAGTAAATTAATGGTTGTTGTTGAACGTTATCCTGATCTAAAAGCCAATCAAAACTTTTTAGAATTGCAAAGTCAATTAGAAGGAACAGAAAACCGAATTAATGTTGAAAGAAATCGTTATAATGAACTTGCAAAAGATTATAATATTTATGTTAAAAAATTTCCAGCAAGTATAATTGCCGGTATTTTAAATTTTGATCCTATGGTTTTATTCCAAGGAGCTGAAGGAAGTGATAAAGTGCCAACTGTAGATTTTAACTAGAATCATACAAGATAAAGCAAATAAATTCCGATTTATCGAAAGTTAATCTTTCGTTAGATCGGTTTCTAAATTTATAATTTTATGTCACATGTTGAAGATTTCTTAACTGCAGTAGAAGAAAAAGATATTGTTAAAGCTATTCAAGAAGCTGAGGTTAACACCTCTGGTGAAATACGAGTTCATATAGAAAAATGTGCAAATAATAAATGTCTTGAACGTGCCGAAGAGGTTTTCTATATTCTTAATATGCATAAAACAAAATACAAAAATGGAGTATTGTTTTATGTAGCCGTAGATGATAGACAATTCGCAATTATAGGAGATGAAGGAATTGATAATATTGTT
>DAOUPQ010000016.1 GCA_030626085.1 Flavobacteriia bacterium | reverse complement strand
GTCTTTTCAGTTCCAATGCAAAGTTTTGAATTTGAAAAAGCAAAAATGCAGCAACATTATAATAGTCCAAAATTTTTAGATACTAAAAAATTTCCCAAAGCAAAATTAAAAGGAAAAATTACCAATTTAGGAGATATGAATTTTAAAAATGACGGTGACTATAATGTACAGATTGAAGGAGAATTATCAATTCATGGGCAATCAAAACAGATAAATGAAAAAGCCTTAATTAGTGTTAAAGGAAATAGCATTACACTAAATAGTACTTTAAATTTAACTTTAGCTGATTTTGGGATTGCATTTAAGGATGGCAAACCTTCTACAAATATTGCAAAAGTTATTAAAATTACAGTTATAGCAGAATATTAACTTTTTAGGTTGATTAGAAAAGTGTCAATCTTACTTGAATAAAGTAGATTCGGCACTTTTTGCATTTATATTTGTTGTTTACTTTACCAATTTTATATTATTAGCCTCATAAGTTTTTATATCTCCATTCTCATCACTATAGATTAGAAAAGCTTTTAATTCAGGATGATCTTTTAAAAATAATTTACTTTCTTCAAAACCTAATGACATTAAAGCTGTAGCATAACCATCAACATCAGCACAATCAAGCTTTGCAATAACTGAGGTACTTAATAAATTACTTTTACTCGGGTATCCGGTTTTAGGATCTAAAGTATGTGCATATTTTTCACCTGTTTTATTATCAATTTTAAATTTTCTGTAATTCCCTGAAGTTGCAATTGATTCGTCTTCTAAGTTTATAAAAGTTTGAAATGAACGTGTACCATCAAAGTTTGGTTTTTCTATAGCGATCTTCCATGGTTTATTTTTTGGATTAACACCTCGTGTTCTTACTTCTCCCCCAATTTCCACCAAATAATTTTTAATATGTTTTTTTTCAAAAAACCTTCCCAAAACATCAACTGCATAACCTTTTGCAATGGCATTAAAATCTAAATACGTTTTATTATGTTTTTTAATAACTCTCTTATCTATAATCTCTACTTTATCTAGACCTACCAATTCTAATAAAATTTTAATTTTTACAGAATCTAATTTTTCAATTTTTTCACCGGGACCAAAACCCCAGGCATTTACTAAAACTCCAATAGTTGGATCAAAATAACCATCAGTTTCCTGATATATCCTTTTAGATTTTTTAAAAACTTCAATAAACATTGCATCAACTATTATTGTTGTATCTCCACTATTTATTTTTGATATATCAGAAAATGAAATATATGTAGATAATGATCTGTTCACTACATGTATCAAACTATCAATTTGTTTTTCAAAATGTCGTTGCTCACTATCCACATAAGTCATATGAAACATAGTTCCTAAGGCTTGCCCCTCTAACTGAAATTTACTTTCAGATTTTGTTGAGTTCTTACAAGACAAGGTCAAAAAAATTAAAGTAAATAAAATTATTTTATTCATTATTTAAAATTTACATAAAATTTAACCATCAAAGGTAATTTATATATTAAATTTGCATCTTAAAATATCTAAAAAGTTTAAAAACGAACAAAATTATTAATATATTTACAACTTATTTAAATTTAATAAATATTATGAAAAAATTATTTTTTACAGCAGTAGTTTTATCTGTTCTATTAAGTTCATGTGTTTCTAAAAAACAGTATGTAGAACTTGAAGATCAGTATGGAGTAACAAAACAAGATCTAGTTGATGCAAAAGCTGATTTACAATCTTGTTTATTAGAAAAGGATCACCTAACCGCTATGAACACTTCATTGAAAGATGACAAAGCCCGTTCATTAAAACAAGTTGAAAATTTAACTGTTTTAACTCAGTCTTCATCTGACAATATCAAAGAAATTATCACTCAATTAAGTGAAAAAGATAAATATATTAATGGTATTCGCGATGCTATGACAAGAAAGGATTCAATAAATCTGGCTCTTGCTTTCCAATTAAAAAGAGAATTGGCAGATGGAATACAAGATGAAGACATTCAAATTGATGTTGAAAAAACAGTTGTTTATATCTCAATTGCAGATAAAATGCTATTTAAAACAGGTAGTGCCGTAGTTTCTGACAGAGCAAAGGTTGTTTTAGGAAAGGTTGCTACTGTTATTTCTTCAAGACCTGATATGGAAGTTCAAGTTGAAGGTTATACTGATAATGTGCCAATTAGCACAAAATGTATGAAAGACAATTGGGATCTAAGTGTAGCTCGCGCAACTTCAGTTGTTAGAGTTTTACAAAATGATTATAATGTTAGTCCTGGTCGTTTAATTGCCGCTGGTAGAAGTGAATATGTTCCTTTAGTGAGTAACGATACTGCTCAAGGTAAATCAACTAATCGCAGGACAAGAATTGTAATTTTACCTAAATTAAATGAATTCTTTGATATTTTGGAGCAAAAACCTGAGTAAAGAATCTTATTTATATCTTTATAAAAAAAGCTGTCATTTTGAATTTTGACAGCTTTTTTATTTTGATTGTTAGAAAAAGACCTTTTCATAATATTTGTTCAATTGTCTTGATATACTTTGGTTGAATCATAACATTAAAATGGTCTGTATTTTTCAAGAGTACCAAATCTGTCATTTCTTTACGCATATCAAACAATTTTAAACTTGATGTAAAATGTACATATTTATCATCTTTACCGTGAAAAATAGTCGTGTCACATAATACATCTTTAAAATAAAAAGCCGTATCAAAATTATATTTCAATAGTAGTTTGTATGGTAAATAAGGATAAAGATATCCAGCTGTATACTCCAAATTATAAATAGGCGCCTCCAATATCAATTTCTTTGGATGGTTTTGCGCAGAGACTTTTGCTGCAAATACTGCCCCTAACCCTCTGCCATACACAGTTATTGCAGATTCATCGTATAGATCTACAGCGTATTCATACCATAACTGAGCATCATCTAGCATAAGCTTTTCATCATAGTTTCCTGAACTTTTACCATAACCCCTGTAATCCATTGCCAATACATCATACTTATAATGCGTAAATAATGATATTGCTTCTCCCCAGCGTTTCAAATTACCTGAATTATTATGAAAATATAATAAAAGTCCCAGAGGATTATCAATTTTAAAATGAATAGCATTTAATTTTTGTCCATCATCTGTTTTTAAAAAGATTTCTTCAAAATCCTTATCAAAGGTAAACTTGTGATTTTTAGGCAATTCTTCTGAATCAAAAATAAATTTATCTTGAATACAATATTAATGAGTAAAAAAGCTAAAATTGTTACTATTAATATGATAAACCAAGTAGTCATTTGTTTTGAATATAAAATAAAAGTACATCATATTTTGTTATAATCATATAATTTAACATACTTTATAAAATATCACATAAAAAAACCGTCAATATTATAACGGTTTTTTATAATAATATTTAAAATATTTCTATCCTCCAAAATCATCAAATCTGATATTCTCATCCGGTAAACCAAAGTCTTCACCCATTTTTTGTACTGCCTTATTCATCATAGGTGGTCCACAGAAATATAATTCAATATCTTCAGGAGATTCATGTTTTGATAAATATTGATCGATTACAGCCTGATGTACAAACCCTATGAAACCATCCCCTTCTCTATCATCAATATCTTTCATTGTTTTCCAATTATCTTCTTCCGCAGGTTCTGAGAGTACAGTAAAGAATCTAAAGTTTGGGAATTCTTTTTCAAGTTCTCTAAAATGTTCAACATAAAATAATTCACGTTTTGATCTACCACCATACCAATAAGTAACTTTTCTTTCGGATCTTACAGTTTTAAACAAATGATATAGGTGTGAACGCATTGGTGCCATACCTGCACCTCCTCCAACGTACAACATTTCTTCATCAGAATCATTGATAAAAAATTCACCATAAGGTCCTGAAACAATCACTTTATCACCGGGTTTTCTACTAAAAATATAGGAAGAAGCAATTCCTGGATTAACATCCATCCAACCATTTTTAACCCTATCCCAAGGTGGTGTGGCAATACGAACATTAAGCATTACATTTCTACCTTCAGCTGGATAAGAAGCCATAGAATAAGCCCTTTCAACATTCTCATTATTTCTCATTTTTAAAGGCCAAAGATCAAAATTATCCCATTCTATTTTAAACTTTTCGGGTTCTCCTGGATGTTCTTTTGGATGGGCAGTAATGTCAATATCTTTATAATTTACTTCTGTTTTAGGAATTTCAATTTGAATATAACCACCAGCCTGATAATCCATATCTTCAGGTAATTCAATAATAAATTCTTTAATAAATGAAGCAACATTATAATTAGAAACAACAGTTGCTTCGAATTTTTTAATACCAAAAATCTCTTCAGGAATGGTTATCTCCATTTCATTCTTTACTTTAACCTGACAAGCCAAACGTATCCCTGTTGCCAATTCTTTACGAGTAAAATGAGGAGTTTCGGTTGGTAATGCTTCTCCTCCTCCCGATTGTACATGGCAGGTACACTGTATGCATGTTCCTCCACCTCCACAAGCAGAAGGTAAAAAAATACCCTGTTCACTTAAGGTAGATAATAATGAAGAACCCATTGGAACTTCAATTTCTTTTTCTTTATTGATCAATATTTTAACCTTACCCGAAGGAAGTAATTTTGCTTTAGCGATTAATAATATTGCAACTAAGATCAAGACTAATATCAATGAAAAAACTATACTTGCTACTATTGGATTCATGTGTGTCTTTTTTTACTTATAATTTTATTCCTGAAAAGCTCATAAAGGCTATAGCCATTAAACCTGTAATTATAAACGTTATACCCAATCCTTTTAATGGCTGAGGTACATTTGAATAAGTTATTTTCTCTCTAATAGAGGCGATGGCCACAATAGCTAAAAACCATCCAATACCTGAACCTAAGCCATAAACAGCCGACTCAGTTATTGAGGTAAAGTTTTTTTGTTGCATAAATAATGAACCTCCTAAAATTGCACAATTAACAGCAATCAATGGTAAAAATATTCCTAAAGCTCCATAAAGTGCTGGTGCAAATCTTTCTACAATCATTTCAACCAATTGTACCATTGAAGCAATTACAGCTATAAATAAAATAAAGCTTAAAAAACTCAGATCAATATTAGCATATTCAGGACCTAACCAGGTTAAAGCTCCCTCACGTAATATATAGGTATCTAATAAATAATTGACCGGAACTGTAATAACCAAAACAAAAATAACTGCAGCACCCATACCTACCGATGTCTTTACTGTTTTTGAAACAGCCAAATAGGAACACATTCCAAGAAAATAGGCAAAAACCATATTATCTATAAAAATGCTTCTAATAACTAAACTTCCTAATTCTTCCATGATAATTAATATTGTTTTAAAGAGTTGTTTAAATCCAACAACTCATTATTTTATTTAATTTTAATTCTCGATCAATTTTCTATTCTTAGATCTCTGTAACCAAATAATTACGCCAACCGTTATCAACGCCATTGGTGATAATAACATAAAACCATTATTCTCATATCCATAGTGATATAAACCGGTTGATTCGGCCACGGTTTTGGCCTCATGACCTAAAACTTCATAGCCCATTAATTTACCCGATCCTAGCAATTCTCTAAAAAATGCTACAACAATCAGGATAAATCCATATCCTGCTGCATTACCTACACCATCTAAAAATGCTTTCCATGGTCCATTTGCCATTGCAAAAGCTTCTAATCTTCCCATGATAATACAGTTGGTTATAATTAATCCAACAAATACAGAAAGTTCTTTACTTACATCGTAAGCATAAGCTTTCAATACCTGATCAACAATAATCACTAAAGAAGCAACTATTAATAATTGTACAATAATTCGAATTCTGTTTGGTATTAAATTACGTAATAAGGATACGATCACATTACTAAAAACAAGTACAAATAATACTGCCAATGACATTACAATTGCAGGTTTTAATTGCACTGTTATTGCTAAAGCAGAACAAATACCAAGTACTTGTACTGTAATCGGGTTATTATCATCCAGAGGATCAATAAGTAATGCCCTATTTTGCTTTGAAAATAAGCCTTCGTTTTCTTCAGCCATAATTATTTATTTTTAAGATAAGGTACATAATTCTTTAAACGTTCTTCAACCATCATAGAAACACCATCCGAAGTAATTGTCCCACCGGATATTGCATCTACTCCGTGCATATCATCAGCTTTTGCGCCACCTTTTACAGCTTTTACTGATACGAACTCATTATTTTCATCAAAAATCTTTTTACCAATATATTGATCTTCAAACCATGATTGATTTATTTCAGCTCCTAAGCCGGGTGTTTCTGATTTATGATCAAAAGATGCTCCAACAATAGTGTTTTTGTCGTTATCTAAAGCAATATAACCCCAAAGAGCATCCCACAGACCTGCGCCGTACAGGGGAATAACATAATATGTTTTCCCATCTTTTTCAGCTTGATAAACAGGATAATTTTGTTTATCATGATCTTTTTTAACTTCTTTGCTTAGATCTAATTTAAATGCATCAACTTTATCATTAACAGTTCCGTCAGGAAACAATGCCAATTCTTGTTTGATATAATCACCAAATAACTGAGAAGCTTCATCCCTGCTTACATCAACTCCTATTGTTGATAATATGTTTTGCATTTTTTCTTTTCTAACATTTTCAGCTTGCAATGGTTTTAATGTTGTTGCGGTGAACGCAAGTCCGGAGGCAACTATAATTATCATTATTATTGCAAAAAGAAATGTATATACATTACTATTTCTATCCATAATTATTACGCTTTAATTTTTTGTAAACGTTTTTTTCTTTTTTTAATATTACTTTCAATCACATAGTGATCGATTGTTGGTGCAAAGACATTCATCAATAAGATTGCCATCATCATTCCTTCAGGTAATGTTGGATTTATTATACGGATAAGTATAGCAAAAATACCAATTAAAAATCCGTAGATCCATTTACCTTTAGTAGTTTGAGCTGCAGTTACCGGATCGGTTGCCATAAATACAATACCAAAAGCAAATCCACCAACTAATAGATGTTTCCACCAAGGATAGTTAAATAATTCATTAGTATCACTACCAATTAAATTAAAAACAAAACCCATAATAGATGCTCCAATAAGAGATGAAAGCATGATTCTCCAACTTGCCATTCCGGTAAAGAGTAAAAAAGCTGCACCAATCAATATCATCAAAACCGAGGTTTCACCAATAGAACCCGGCATAAAGCCCATAAACATATCATAAACACTGGTAGTAGGTATATTATTTGCTGCTAAAACTCCTAAAACAGTTTCCCCTGATACACCATCAACAACAGAATCAGCAACCCAAACAGTGCTACCCGACATAAATGGAGCATATGAAAACAACGCAAAAGCACGCGCTACTAGGGCAGGATTTAAAATATTCATCCCTGTTCCTCCAAAAGCTTCTTTACCAATTATCACAGCAAAAACCACTGATATTGTTAACATCCATAATGGCATATCAATTGGCATTATCATAGGAATCAATAAACCAGTAACCAAATAACCTTCATTTACAGAGTGCCCCCTAAAAACTGCATAGGCAAATTCAATACCTAAACCAACACCATAAGAAATAATGATCATTGGCAGAATTCTAATGCCACCAAAGCTAAAATACTCCCAAAAACTATGGCCATCTCCCATATTTTGATAACCAATATTCCATGTACCAAAAATAAGTGCCGGCAATAAAGCCAGTACCACAATCATCATGACCCTTTTTAAATCAACACCATCACGAATATGAGCACCTTTACTGGTTGTATGATTAGGTACATATAAAAAAGTCTCAAATCCGGCAAAAGCGGGACCAAATTTTTCGTACTTACCACCTTTATCAAAAAAAGGTTTTACTTTATCTATTTGTTTTCTTAAAAATTTCATTTAGCCTACTTCTTTAATCATTAAATCTATACCTTGACGGATAATATCCTGTGCTTCAATTTTTGATGAGCTTACAAAATCAATTAAAGCAAAATCTTCGGGTGCTACTTCATAAATTCCTAAATTTTCCATTTTTTCAATATCACCTACCAAAGTAGCTTTTAACAATTGCATCGGGTAAATATCAATTGGCATTACTTTTTCCATCTCACCAGTAACAACCATTGCCCTATCTTCTCCGTTAAAATTCGTATCAAGTTTGTATTCTTTATTTGGTGTTAAGAATGAGAAAAAGGTACGTGACATACTAAATTTATCATTTCCAAAAAATGGCATCCAACCAAAAAAAGTATAGTGATCTCCTTCGGGTAAAACCGTAATTAGATTATCATAAAATCCTATTGTATCACGTTCAGTAACTGCCTCACCGGATAAAGGATTGCCACTTATAATTCTATTCTTTTCGTTGACCAACCTACCTTTAACAATGTCTTTGATCTGAGCTCCTTGAATAACTGTATAATATTGGGGATCTTCAACTTGAGAACCTGCAAGTGCAATTATTTTTGTTGGATCATATTTACCTGTCAAGAACAATTTTCCGATAACAACAACATCTTGTGGTTGAACTACCCAAACTTTTTCTCCTACATTTACAGGATCAACTCTTGAAATATGAACACCAACATTTCCTGCAGGATGTTTACCCGAAACCTTATGTAATGATACACCTTGAACATCATTAAAAAATGAAGAATTTTTTGAATCAACCGACAAATGCACATTCCCTTCAGTTAACTTTGATAAAACCTCAATACCTGTTTGAAATTCATTTTCTTTTCCAGAAAGTGTAAAATTTATATCCGCAGATAAAGGTGCAGTAGCATAAGCCGAAATAAAAATTGCTTTGGGTTGTTCATCAGGATTTGCTATAATATCATAAGGGCGCTGTTTAATATAAGCCCAGCATCCACTTTCTAGTAATAATTCTTTAACTAGAGGTACAGTTAATTTATTTGGAGTTTTAGTCCCAAAATCTTTATAAGTATCTTTTGCTTCTGCTGTAATCTCTATCGATAAAATTTTACGTCTGGCACCGCGGATTATTTCTTTTACAACACCACTAACTGGCGAAGTAAATTTAATTTGATCATTGTGTTTTGCATAAAACACAATATCACCAACTTGTACTTTTTCCCCAACTTTAACAATCATTTTGGGAATAATTCCGTAAAAATTCGATGGTTTTATTACAAATGTATTTGAGCGAGATACTGAAGATAATTTTTGCTGCGCTTTTCCTTTTAGCTTAATTGTTAAGCCCTTTTTAATTCTAATGTCTTTTGACATAATTTATTCAGATTAGATTAGAAATCTCTTTAATTAAAATATGTTAATCAAAGAGGCAGTATTATTAAATTTTAGTGTTACAAATCTAATAATTAATATTAATATTCTTTATAATTTTTTTATGATTATTTCATGAAAATCTATTAATTTTAAATCTTAATTGTTATGTTATATTTACACATTCTAAAAAAATATTTATGAAGTATTTAAAAAATTATATATTATTAATCTTCTTTATAAATTTCTATATGATTATAACAGCTCAGGAAAGCAATATAATCCTTCCTCCTGATCATATAAAATCTATTGTTTTAAGTCCAAATAGAGTAAATGCCTATGCCCCTATCATGAAATTAGGCGAATCTTTTACACTTTCGTTTGATGATCTTGAAGCTGATGAAAAATTATACTATTTTAAAATTGAGCATTGTAATTATAATTGGCAAAAATCAAATTTGGTTTCTACCGAATACATTACAGGTTATTCAAAAGACAGAATAAGAAATTACGAAAACTCTTTTAATACTTTACTTTTTTATACACATTACAGAATCCAAATTCCAAATAAAGATATTCGGATAAAGATCAGCGGAAATTACATAATTTCAATAATTGACGATGATGATAATATTGTATTCACCCGAAGGTTTATTATATACCAACCTAAAGTTGATGTTGGTGTTTCAGTTCATCGTAGTCGAGTAATTAATTTTATTGACGAAAAACAAGATGTTGAATTTGTGATCAATCACCCTAATATAATCTTTCGCGATCCAAACAATGATATCAAAGTAGCATTATATCAAAATAATGACTGGAATTCTGTAATTAAAAACATAAAACCAAAATACATTAGAAATGGACAACTTTTGTATAATTATGTAAGTAACATCTCATACTGGGCCGGAAATGAGTATTTATATTTTGATACAAAAGAAATTAGAAATGCTACAAATAATATTGGTAAAACAAGATTACAAGATATTTTCCATAGCTACTTATTTATTGATGAAGAGCGCAATAACCAAGCTTATAGTTTTTATCCGGATGTTAATGGAAACTTTGTATTAAGAACCATTGACACTGAAGATATTAATTTAGAAGGAGATTACAGCAGAGTACACTTTGCCTTAGAAAGTTTTATTGATATTGGCAGTAATGATATCTATATATATGGTGCATACAACGATTGGCAAATTACAGATGAAAATAAATTAACCTACAATAATCAATCTAAACTATACGAAGCCGCTTTATTATTCAAGCAAGGTTTCTACAATTACACCTATGTTATAGCGGATGAAAATAAAATGATTGATATAAAAGCAATTGAAGGATCCTATTATCAAACCGAAAACGAATATACCGTAATAGTGTATTATAAACAATTTGGAGATCGCTATACACAGGTAATTGGTGTTGGTTCAGGTAATTCAAAAACCCTAGAAAATTAATGAGTTTTCGTTTCTTTTTTTGTGCCGAGCAAATACAAAATAACACCCGGACCGGATTTTAATCTGTCAATCTCCCAATCATATTTTTCATGACGCTCTAAACTCCCAACAAGTTCTTTCATTTCTTTTACAGAATATGTTCTTAGAGAAGAAACTATACCATCCCACCAAACAAACAACGGAACAATAGGAATTAAATATGTAAAAATAATTCTACCAATTTTAAGTGGTTTGATAAAAGGTGTAGTTAATAAAACACTAATTGGTGAAAAGAACATGGCTAACAAACTCGGAATACTTCTTTCTTGACCTTCAAAAATGGCTATTGCGCTATTTGAATCAACAGCATTTTGCAAAATTTTTCTGGCATCTTTTGGCTTGAAATGATGAAATGATAAAAACTGCGTTCTAAGTCCTTTTAATTCTTTAGGAACATCTCTGGCATCAACAGGTTCTTTTATATATTCAAAATTATCTGATTGTTTTTTGGTATATTCAAATGCTGAAATATTAGGGAAATAATCCGTTAAAATAATTTTTAAATTAGGATTAGTCTTTTTTAACTCTTCATTTAGCCAAATTAATCCGCCCCCTCCTCCTGAGGCTAAATCAATTATTTGATCTGTTTTACTTTTCTTTAATCCCTTTTCAATAACTGAAATTATGGGTTTATACATTTTTGTTTTATTAGAAAGGAATTGTAAAAAATCCGTTCCGTAGTTTCTTAAAAATGAAGGAAACCATTGTTGATCTTCAAATTCAAATAAATGTATTCTGCTCATCTTTTTTCTATTAATCAAAGATATAAATTTATGTAACCTTTTAATATAGAACATGATAATTATCGTAATATAAAGAGTTTTTTATCTTTTAATTATTTCATATAAATCTTACTATATCTGTACTATGCTTAGTAACCAGAGTAAATATGCTATTAGGGTTATTTTATGTTTAGCGATCAATTCCGATTCAAAAAAGAAAATGGGTTCTAAAGAAATTGCTGAAAAGATAGATATCCCTGCACCATTTTTGGCAAAGATCTTTCAATCTTTAAGTAAGGCTAAACTTATCCGGTCAATAAAAGGACCTAATGGAGATTTTTATTTAACCAAAGCTGAAAAACAAAATAACTTATTAAATGTTATAGCATGTATTGATGGTTTAGATAAGTTCAATGAATGCTTTATTGGTTTACCAAAATGTAGCAATGGAAACCCTTGCGCAATACATCATATAGTTTCTCCTTTTAAAACAAAGTTAACTGAGGAATTAACCAATAAGACCATAGCTGATTTTACTGAAGAGACCAAAAATGGCAAATCTTATATATTTTTAAAATAATTATTATATTTGTCTCGTTATTATATAAACAATGCCAAGTTAATATCATGGTTCAACAAGTAACAAAAGGAATAAAAATTACTGTAAAAACAAATTATGAGGGCACTCGCTATCAAAATTTTCGTTTGTATCATACCTTTAGTTATAGTATTACCATTGAAAATAAAAGTGATGATACCGTACAATTATTAAGTCGTTATTGGAATATATTTGACTCCCTTAATAAAATTGAAATCATTGAAGGAGAAGGTGTTATAGGTAAAAAACCTGTTATTTCTCCTAAAAAGAAATACACTTATAACTCACATTGTTTTCTTACTTCACCCATCGGTGCGATGAGCGGGTATTACAATATGATTAATTTTACTACAACAAAATTATTTAAAGTTCAGATACCTACTTTTCAGTTAGTTGTACCTGAAACACTAAATTAATTAGCTTTAATTTTTAACAATATTTTTTATTTTTTTACTTTTATAGAAAGTTATTGAATGAAATCCTCAATTTTTTTCTCAAAAAATAAAAAAGGTACGAAATGTTTGAATTGTGAAAGCACAATTTCAGAAAATGATAACTTTTGTCCAAATTGCGGTCAGGTCAACGATAAAAGTCGCCTTAGTTTAAAACAATATTTTACTGAATATCTGTCTGGCTTTTTTTCTTTTGATAATCGTTTTATTAAAACTGTAATACCTTTAATTTTTAAACCCGGAAAAGTAACCCGTGAGTATATTGAAGGTAAAAGGAAAAAATATGTCAACCCATTTCAATTATATTTAAATATTACTATTATTTTCTTTCTGTTTATCGGACTTTTTAGCACTATTGATAATTTTAAAGAAACTCAAAAAATTAGTGAAGTATCTCAAAATGATTCTGAAGATCTTTCCAAAGCACTTGACACTATCAATAAAATATTAACTAATGAAAATGGTAAGACCAAAACAGCAGATGATGATACAGAAGATGCATTTATAAATTTTGAATTAGAAACGGATAGTATTAAGGATCATAATCTCCAACCTAAAAATAAAAAAGACACAATAACTAGCTCAACAGAAAAATTATTTATTAAAATAACCGAATTCATGAAATATGATAACAAGCATGAAGATGTTGATATTCCAACGGCTTTAAATGAGTTAGGTTATGAGGTGAATAACTGGAATATCTTTTATTTTTCAAAAGCCCAAAACATCAATAATTTCACAAAGGATCCTGCATTCATCAAGTCTTATTCGGATAATATCATTTCAAAAATTTCAGTTGCACTATTTTTACTTTTGCCCATTTTTACTCTTATTGTTGCTATTTTATATATAAGGAATAAGTATAATTACAGTGAACATTTGGTATTTGTGTTTCATACACAAACTGTTTTTTTTATTTTACTAATCTTTTTTATAATTATTGACAGAATTTTTAAAATCAAATGGGGTATAACTTTGTCAATTTTTTTATTCTTGTTTTATTTGTATATCGCCTTAAGAAATTTTTATAAACAAGGTTGGTTTAAAACCTTTGCTAAATATTTTATTTTGAATTTCTTTTATTTGATATTAGCAATAATTGGAGGCATTCTAGTTTCCTTTATTGCCTTTTTGATTTAATGATTCTGTTTAATTTCTTCATAAGACCATTGTATTCTATCTTTATTTTTTGAAACTTGAGTTATACTTACCGTTCCAACTTTTGGTCTTTTCATAATAATATTAATTTTTGGATCCCCTATTCCAGCCTTATGATGAAACTCTAAAATTGATTCTTCTTTCACTTCTTTATTAGCTATCCATTCAGAAAACCATTGCAATCTCAATTCTTTCATTTTGGCAGAATATAAAGTAGAGGAAGACCATATTTTTGGTTCTTTTGGTAATATTCTAAGATGTTTTTTATTGCCGTCCCATACAAATTCAAGCAAAAATAAATGATGATCCCATTCTACTATGACCATAGTAAAAGGCTCAACATCTTCCAGATCAATTTCTTTACAGGCTTTTGTAATATCATCCGTTTTTAATAGATCTTTAACGATCAATCCTCTGCTTCTTGTATATGAATCTTGTTGCTGATGATTCTTAAAACCCCCATTTAACAAACAAATCAATCTTTGCTTTTCACTTGTTCCTATCCAGGTGCCTCCTGCTTGTCCATCTTTTGGATAATATAACTCAATTCCATTTTCTATATACATTTTTGGGAACTGAGCTTTTTCCCTTGAAAATGGCACATCCCTACTCGATGTCAAAATGAAATTATTATTATTTATAGGAAGGAAAGTAACGGTGCACATGTTAATATTTTATTGTTTTAATAAATTTTGTTAAATATGTCATAATTATTTTAATAACCTTACAATAGATTAAATAATTATTTCAAAATTTATTATCTTAGCTAACTCAAAAATAGTAGAAACTTTTTAAATAAAATACAAATGGCAAACGGATTTTATAAAGTACCAAAAGCTATAAACGAACCTATAAAAGAATATGCTCCTGGCAGCCCAGAACGCAAAAGTTTATTAGCGATGTACAAAAAAATGTACAATGAATATATTGATGTACCTGCTTATATCGGCAGTGAAGAAATTCGCACCGGAAAAACCGGCGAAATGCATCCACCCCATGATTTCAAACACAGTTTGGGTAAATTTCACCTGGCAGAAAAAGAACATATTGAAAAAGCAGTAGCAGTTGCACTGGAAGCTCGTAAAAAATGGTCAACAACACCCTGGGAAGAAAGAGCTGCTATCTTTCTAAAAGCAGCCGACCTTTTGGCCGGACCTTATCGTGACAAATTAAATGCTGCTACAATGCTGGCACAATCTAAAAATGTTCACCAGGCTGAGATTGATTCAGCTTGTGAATTGATAGATTTTTTCCGTTTTAACGTAGAATTTATGACTGAAATCTACAAAAATCAACCAATATCATCACCTGGAATTTGGAACAGAATGGAATACAGACCTTTAGAAGGTTTCGTTTATGCAATTACCCCATTTAATTTTACGGCTATTGCCGGAAATTTACCTGCATCACCGGCAATGATGGGTAATGTAATTATCTGGAAACCCGCAAGAACTCAAATTTATTCAGCAAATGTGATCATGCAAATCTTTAAAGAAGCAGGATTACCAGATGGTGTTATAAATATGGTTACAGGTAAATCAAGTACCATAACTGAGGTTGTAATGAGCCATCCTGAATTTGCAGGTGTGCATTTTACAGGTTCAACTCCTGTTTTTAAAAGTTTTTGGAAAATGATTGGTAATAATATGAATGATTACAAATACTACCCAAGAATAGTTGGTGAAACCGGTGGTAAAGATTTTGTTTGGGCGCATCCTAGCTCAAATGCAGCTCAGGTTGCTACCGCCCTATCTCGGGGTGCTTTTGAATATCAAGGTCAAAAATGTTCAGCTGCTTCACGAGCATATATTCCTAAATCTATGTGGAAAAAAGTTGAATCTTTATTAAAAAAAGACCTTGATTCCATGAAAATGGGAAGCCCCGAAGATCCTTCAAATTATATTACTGCAGTTATAGATAGAGGATCCTATGAAAAATTAACAGGATATATTGAAGATGCCAAAAAAGATAAAGATGCCGAAGTTATTATTGGTGGAACTTACAGTATGGATACAGGTTATTTTATAAGACCAACAGTAATTCTTACAACCAATCCACACTATGTTACTATGGAAGAAGAATTATTCGGACCTGTATTAACAATTTATGTATATAATGATAAAGACTGGGAAGATATTTTAGAAGTGATTGACAATACTAGTCCTTATGCATTGACAGGTGCGATTTTTAGCAATGATAGATATGCTATTGTTCTTGCAACAAAAAAATTGGTAAATGCTGCCGGTAATTTCTACATCAACGATAAGCCAACAGGAGCTGTTGTTGGGCAACAACCATTTGGTGGTGCAAGAGGATCAGGCACAAACGATAAAGCAGGTTCAGTATGGAATCTTTTACGCTGGGTTTCTAACCGCACTATTAAAGAAACATTTGTCCCTCCTACCAATTATCGTTATCCGTTTTTAGGAGAATAAACATATCAAAAGGTTCGTAGGGTGATTATACAAATTTGAAAATAATCACTCCCTGAATTAGCTATAATTAAAAACCCTCTTTTTTTATTTAAGAGGGTTTTTTTATTTTAAAAGAAACTACCATTAATAGTTAACCAGCTTGCATCGTGTCAGCTCCTGGTAATAATCCAATTAATTTTTGAGGATCATGAATTAAAACCGGGATGTGTTGCGGACAAATATAAAAATGTGATTCCTGATAATAAAATTTAGTAACAGGTATTTGATTGGCATCTTTTTTACAAACTAAACATTCTTTTTTTATTTCCATTTTTTTAAATTTTAGTCCACAAATCTACATTTTTTAATTTTTATTATAAAAAATGTTTTGCTTTAAAATTTTTATTATCTTTGCAACTAATTTTTTATATAATACAATGAATAAAGGTACAGTAAAATTCTTCAATGAATCAAAAGGTTTTGGTTTTATTATTGAAGACGATTCGGAAAAAGAATACTTTGTTCACGTTTCAGGATTAGTTGATGAAATCCGTGAAGGTGACAATGTTGAATTTGAATTAACAGAAGGTAAAAAAGGATTAAACGCAGTAAATGTTAAAGCAATTTAATATTTATAATTTTTAATTTTTAGAAAAACAAAAGCTTGCCATTGGCAGGCTTTTTTTATGTTTTTTAATGATCGTTTTCTAATAACTAAGGAATCGTTATAAAATAAGTTGACGGAATTGGCAAATTTATTTTTTTCTTTATCAAGGCAAAATTTTCAAGCATAGCCTTTGCTATGGT